>NZ_JBMVQP010000032.1:0-43547 GCF_050522425.1 Myroides sp. C6-3
GATTATATCGGCAGACCAATTCAAGCGTATAGCGAAGAAGGAGCGCTGGTTTGGAGTACAGACTATGACATCTACGGTAAACTTCGAAACCTTGTCGGGGATCGGATGTTTATCCCTTTTAGACAACTGGGGCAATACGAAGATATCGAGCTCGATGGTTTATACTACAACCGCTTCCGCTATTACGATTCGAATAGCGGGTTGTATATAGCTAAAGATCCGATAGGCCTTGCAGGCAACAACCCAACGTTCTATGCGTATGTGTGGGATAGCAATGGGGAGGTGGATGTTTTTGGGTTATTTGAAATTGCTTTGGGGTTAAATCCACATAATTATAATTTGGCAGATGACTTAACAAAGGGAAAAAATGGGTTTAATGCAGTTCTAGAAGGGGTATTCGCCGATGGAGATTGGGATATGAAAAAAGCTGGGATTTCTTTAAAGCCGATTACCCCAAAGAACTTTGTGTCAGAATTTGAAAAGGCGGTTAAAAAAGCAGATGTTATTCATTTTAATGTAAGTGGTATTAATTTTTCAAAATCGTCTAAGGCTGGGCTTATTTTTGATGTTGATAATAATGGTATATTGAGAGGTGGAGATGTCACTGATGTAGAGTTAAATCGTATATTAAATGATTCTACATTATTTGCAAAAACAAGATTTTATGATTTAGATCCTAAAACAGGTAATTATTTTGCAATAGATAAGAATAAGGTTAAACAAAAAATGGGATATAAATAATGGAAAATAATATTTTTTTAGAAAACAAATCTTTGTATTCGTTATTGTTGTCGTTTACAAATCCAATAATTGAGATTTGTGAATATAACATTTTCCATTCTAAGGAAATTATCATATCCGTAGAAGAAGATACTCAAAAATTATATCTAGTATTTAATCAAACACAATATTTTAAAGGAAGTTTAGATAGATGGAAAGATTGTAGTTTGAAACTTTCTTTTGTTGAAGAATCTAGGAATAGTTTTTTAAATGTAAGAACTAACCGAGACACTTTAATTCAGCTTATTAAGTTTAAGGATTTAAATAATAGATTTTGTATAATAAGTAGTTCTCTGTCAATTTATAAGTCAATAGATATTAAAGAAAAGGAGTTTGTAGGGCAAAGTTGTTTAAGTTCAATTGAAGAGAAATTAAAAAAAGGAAAAATAATATTGACAAGATGGAAGTTTACAAAGGTCCAAATTTGGAATTCCAATAAAAGAGAAATTATAATTCGTATTGAACCTAGCGATACATTACGTTATTTAGAAAAAGAGGATAAAAGAATTATTTATTTAATGTGCAATAACCCATCGTTTTATCAAGGTAGTTTTATGTGGTATATGGAAACTCATTTTCATTTAGAATACAATCATAAGAATAATTCATATCTAATAATAGATAGAAGTTCTGGTTACTTTATTAAATGTAAGGATGTTAATTTTTGTGAAGATTTGATTGTTTAAAAAAAGTGCTGAGATTAGGGGATAATGTAATTATCGGCCTATATTCTTTTTTAATAGGATTCAAAAGTTTAGTTGGTTAAAGCTAAACTTTTTTGTTATCACCATTCTACAACAGTTTTCGATACTACGATTCGAATAGTGGGTTGTATATTTCAAAAGATCCGATAGGCTTGGCAGGTAACAACCCAACGTTCTATGCGTATGTGTGGGATAGCAATGGGGAGGTGGATGTTTTTGGGTTGGATGAAGAATTTTTTAGAACTATATCCAAAGAACATGCAAAAATACTGGAGAGTACAGGTAAGTTACCAACAACTAAAGAAACATTTACATCTTCCACATTAGCATTTTCTAGTAATTATGATGGAGTTACCTATAAATTTACGATGAAAGATGGTACTACTGATGTTTTAGAAAATATAGGAGTAAGAGACCAGTCTAAATTAGTTAAATCTAAATATCCTGATATGCCAGAAGTTAAATCTGGGTGGAATCAATCTTCTGCATATTTTAAACAAGAAAAAGTAGGGAAAAACAAACAAATTAATATTGGTTTAGGGCAAGGACAAGGACTTGATACTTTCAATAAAAATATTATATCATTTGAAAAAGTAGATACTAAACATAAGTAAATTTTTTAATATGACACAAAAAGAAGAAAACCTAATTTATGATTTATTAACTAATAAAATAGATTTAGATGTATTTTATAATAATTATCCAATAAATTTGAAAGGAAATGTAGATTACTTTTATAATAATTTATTGGATTCTATTGATAAAAAAAACCTGAATTATTAGAAGTATATTTAGATATAGAAGAATGTTTGCATGATGATAAATACATCAAAAATAATCTTAACAAGATTTATAAACAATTAATAACAGCAGATTGGATACCTTGTCATCTTTTAGAAAGATTTCTGGATTCACTTGATATAGTTAAAGAAAATAGAGAATATTATTTAGAAATATTAAATATTAATAAATTTTATAAACGAGATATTGATAATATAGAAACATTTATGGTCCCTATTTGGAAGAAAAGCCTTTGGAATTTGTATAAAACAGGGGCTAATAATGAAACTTTAGATATTCTAAATAGGTATTTAGATTCACCTTACGAAGATTTAAAGGATACGGCTAAAATATTAATACAAAGAACAGAAACTATTTAAATATTAATAGCAGATGCAATATCATTAGGTAAAGGATAGAGTTCTTCTTTAGGAAGTTTATCCTTTGCTTTTTCTATTTCACCATTTAAAATAAGTTGATATATTTCTTTAGAAAAATCTGTAACATCTTCTATCTGAACAATCCAGTCATGCACATATTTTTTTACTGCTATTTCTTTTAATCCTATTTGAATTGATTTATACTCGAGATTTTCTAATATAATATTCTTCTCAGGATCCCATTGGATACGTACAGAAGTATTATTGAGTTTTTCTTTCCAGTTTTCATGAGTTTTATAAATAGCCTCTTTAAAAGTAGATAAACATGAATTTCTTAAAGCCCATTCAAACCCCTCACGTTTAATTTTAATGGCTAAGATATATTCTTGTCCTTCTTTTAATGCCCAGCCAGAACGATACATCATCCACAAAAATGAAGGTTTTATCCAAGTCATACGCTCCATTTTAAAAGGGGGTACAAATCTTTGATTTTTGACTGCGGGTATTGCAATTTCTTTCTTAAATGCTTGATAAACAATAATTGTTTCGTCATCATAAACACCTCTAATTTCCCTTTCGTTCATATATTTTAAATTAAAAAAATTCTAAGTATAAATATTTTGTATTGCACTATTGTAGTATGTGCCCGAGCAACTGCATAGTTCACAGCGTAATGTAAGATAGCAAGTTTGTCTCAAATAATAAAAAGATGAGCAAACAAAAAAATGGAATTAAGCTTCGCGTTTGTACGGAAAACTGGAGTGCGTTATATTCTTTATTACAACTTGTTTAATGTTTAATTTAAGTAGTTCACACCGTATTGGACAAGAAACTACAGATGTATTGGACTACGTTCCAGGATATTTTAAAATCAAGAGCTACATCCGATACAAATACGTTACCAAAGACAAAGACAATACTCAAATTAGTATTGGTGATCTTCCAGAGCAAATCAAAGAACTTTGTTTAAAATAGAATTCATTGACTATTAATGAGTTATTTGAGTGTGTATTCGCTCAAATGAAACTTACCTTACTTATAAGTCAAATAGGTAAAGCTTTTGCTTACTCCCAAACTAGATGGGATAACCTAAGTGCATATTTATATGATGGAAACTTGCAGATAGACAACAACCTTGTAGAAAACGCAATTAGATCTGTAGCTCTTTGTCGTAAACAACAAACAACTGTATCAATACAAAGATATCGAGCTGGGGGTGAGGTGTACTTATTTGTTTATTCAAAAAATAGTGGAAAAAGTACTTTCTATCGTATCTTTGTGCGTTAAACAAGTACTACCATGTCGAAAGAAACAAAAAAAGGAATATTTAGAGGGATTATTGAAAAAGATGAGCTGGGAAACTACTTCTGCGGTCCTTATTTATTAGACTATCAATATACAGAGTCTCAGTTTAAATTAGGCGACCTAGTGAGTATCAAGACGGTAATTGCTAACCCTAGTGGTAAAAGTAGAACGGCTTATCCGATGAAATCAATGAAATTTTTCCTTGCAGACGAAGATTAATTTTTTACTCTTCTAGGGAAATAGTATATTGTCAAGTGAAAAGGTATGGTTGGAAATCATGCCTTTTTACTTTAAACGGATAAGGTAATCTGTTTTAAGCCTTCCTACATCTTATTCAATTTTCCAAAGTGTATGCGTACCTATTATGCCATTTTAGAGGTTGACCCAACAGCTAGTTCAAGTGAAATTAAACAGGCATTCAGACGGTTATCGAAGTTGTATCATCCCGACATGAATCAGGGGAATACCCGCTACCAAGACAAATTGTTTGAGGTGATCAAGGCCTATGAGGTTTTAGGTGATGAAGCGCAACGACGCGCGTATGACGTAACGCTTTCTCGCGCTCAAACCACGTCTAAGAGTACCCAATCTTCACAGGCATATACGGCAAAATCAACGCAATCAAATACTGCATATTATACCCCTGAAATTGTTCGTTTTTCTTGTAATCAAACGTATTTTTTTATGGGAGATCTCCTTGAAATTAGTTGGGATTGCAAACAAGCAGATGTTATTCGCATCTATCCTTTGGGGTATATGGATGAATTAAGAGGAAAAATTATTTATCGCGTAAAGGAACTTGATGCAAAGTTTCTAACTTTTGAGCTAACCGCGGTGAATAACCACAGTTCTCATGTAGAAAAGAGAAGTATCCACCTCAATAATGGGGTGTATATGAAATTTAGCGAAACAGACACAATCGAAAAAGCGAATTACGCAAACCCTCATCACTGGAGTTTGGGATTCTTAGCGCCTTTAGGACGTAGTTCAAGAAAAGATTATAGTTTACGCGTTGCACTTTTAACGCTGTTTTTCTTGATGGCGTATTTCTATGAACCCCATTTTGAGCATGATGGAACCTATTCATTTATTTGTACCGTATTGATTTATGTGTTGCTTATTTGTTCGGCAAGACGCCTTCACGACGTGAATCGACATGGAATACTTTCCTTACTACTGCTCGTTCCTTTGTTAAATATTGCGGTTTTATTGATTCTCCTTCTGCTTAAAGGGGAAGATTTACCCAATAAACACGGTCGTAAACCTCAGTTTTAGCTTCATCAAATTGGTTTAAGTATAGATAGACATTCCTGGGCTTTTTTAAGGAAACTCGTTGGAGGGTAACGTTTTTTTTAGCTTATATTTGTAGTTAATAATGTTCAAATCGTAGTTTGAGATGAGTTCTTTGTATTATATCGATCGCACTGACATTAGTTTAGCTGATGTTATGTTTACGGAAAAAGTAGAACAAGAGGTCGAAGCATTTTTGAAGGAGTATAAGTATCGTGAAATTTTGACGAAGTACAACCTTCCTGTTAGTAATAAGATTTTGTTATATGGAAAAACAGGTTGTGGAAAAACAATGACCGCCAAGGCAATTGCCAAACAGTTAGATAAAAAGTTGATTATTGTAAACTTGGCGACGATCGTTTCTTCTAAACTTGGAGAGACAGCCAAGAATATAGAGAGTTTATTTAAGGAAATTCAATACGAGAGTGCTGTTTTGTTTTTTGATGAGTTTGATTCTTTAGGACAAATTCGCGATTATGACAATAAAGATAACAGTGAGATGAAACGCGTTGTAAATGCCATTCTGCAACTCATTGATAACCTTCCGCAAAAATCTATTTTGATTGCTGCAACGAATCAAATTCACATGATTGATGAAGCTTTAGTTCGCCGTTTTGAATTGAAGCTAGAGTACACAGCTCCTGAAAAAGAAGCATTGGATTTGTATTACGATAAGATGTTGGCGGTATACCCTGCTGAATACGCTGGTGTAGAACGCTTGTATAATATCTCCTATGCCGAAGCAAAAACACATATTTATCGCACAGTAAAGAACAACATTATTGCAAGCCAACAAGAAGTAGAAAATTAGTATAGAAACAAAAGAATATAGTATATGATGAAATGGGAAAAGTTGCTTTCTTTAAAGAAGCACGGTGACACATTTGTTAGAAATCGCCAAGATGAAAGTCAAACGCGTATTGGTTTTGAAGTAGATTATGATCGCATTATATTTTCATCCCCTTTTCGCAGTTTGCAAGATAAAACACAAGTTATCCCTTTGTCTAAAACAGATTTTGTTCACACGAGATTAACCCATAGTTTAGAAGTTTCTGTAGTTGGTCGTTCGCTTGGTCGAAATGTTGGTGAGAAACTGCTAAAAAAATATACGTATTTAGCGGAAGAGTACGGATATACCGTTAATGATTTTGGAGCCATAGTTGCTGCAGCATCATTAGCACATGATATTGGAAATCCACCTTTTGGTCATTCAGGTGAAAAAGCGATTGGCGATTATTTTAGTAGAGGAAAAGGACTTGTTTTTAAGGATAAACTTACGGAAAAGGAATGGCAAGACTTAATTGATTTTGAAGGAAATGCCAATGGTTTTTCTATCTTGACGAAATCTCGTCCTGGAATTGAAGGAGGATTGCGTATTTCTTATGCCACCCTTGGAGCTTTTATGAAGTATCCTAAAGAGAGTTTGCCTAAAAAACCAACACGAGATATTTCGGATAAGAAGTATGGATTCTTCCAAGGAGACAAAGAAGCGTTTATTGATGTAGCTTCTGAGTTGGGGATGATCATGAAAGACGATCGAGTAGAGACTGCGTTTTATCGCCATCCCTTGGCTTATTTAGTGGAGGCCGCCGACGATATTTGTTATACCATTACGGATTTTGAAGATGGGATCAATTTGGGTTGGATTCCAGAAGAGCATGCGCTGGAATTCCTTATTATGATCGTTCAGAATAGTATTAATACACAAAAGTATTCTCAACTAAATTCAAAAGAAGATCGCGTAAGCTATTTACGCGCGTTGGCAATCGGTAGTTTGATTGACGATGTGACGCGTTTGTTTATCGAAAATGAAGAGAAGATTTTGGCAGGAGATTATCCGTTTGCCTTGACAGAGAAGTGTTCTTATATCGCACAAATGAAAGATATCTTGGCTGTGAGTATCAATAACGTATACCAGAGTAAAGAAGTTATTGAAAAGGAAATCATTGGGTATCAAGTTATCGAAACGCTTTTAGAGCGCTTTATTACAGCTACAAATAACCGATACTACGGCGAGGATAACCACTATGACGGATTAATTATCAAATTATTGCCTGAACGCTATCTTGTAGAAAGCGATAGTTTATATGAACGCTTAATGAGTATTTGCCATTTCGTGTCTATGTTAACCGATGGTAAGGCTTTGGAATTGTATCATACAATTAAAGTAACAAAATAAAAAAAAGGCTTTTGAACTTAGGTTCAAAAGCCTTTTTCATTGGTTAATCAAATATGGAAAATGTACTATTTTTTTGTCGTTGGTATCCAAACGTGAGCGTACTCCATCATTCCTCCATTCCACATTTTCATGGCATCTGGAGCAGCGATTGCTTTCGCTTCTTCTAATGTTTTTCCGATAGCATTTCCTTTGCTTGCTGCAATTGAACCTTCTCCGTTTTTAGTCGCAATAGCAAATGTAGCTTTGTTTGCTGTCTCTTTATAATCTCTTACGTATAGCGTTAAGAACTCGCCTGTTCTACCATCATAGTATCCTTCAGAATGTAAGATTTCATAGATGATTTGTCCTTTTGATTCGTCTGCAAATACGCGTTTCATTTCGATTTTTCCTCCTGGAGTAAACGTACCTGTACCTCTGAAGTCTCCCATAAAGATGAACGCTTCATCATTCTCTCCAATGTGAAACTCATATTGTCCCATGTCAGCTCCATTTACTTTAATTATCGCTGATAAATAAGTACCATTTAATTCTGTAAAGGCAGGTGTAGTTTCACCACCATCTGTACCTTCTTTTGTGTATGTATTGAATCTACCTCCTGTTAACTCTGAAGCCAATGCAAATTCAGCCTCTGCTTTTGTTTTAGCGTCTGCTTCACCATAAGTTAAACGTGCTACATCTACTGTGTTCTCCGTGATGTTGTTTAATTGTAGTACATAGAAAGTTCCAGCTTTTTCACCTACACCTTCTAATAATACTTTATTGGTGTTTGTATTGTGTTGTAATACCTTCATGTCATAAGAATCGTTGAAGTTTACTACAGTATTAGAGAATTTGTAGAAGTAGGTATAACCTTGAGAGGAGAAAACGTATTTTCCTTGAACAGGTAAGTTGATTTTTACTGGTTCTTCACCACCTGTTCTGGTCAGTTTTAACCAAGGGAAGATATTGTTTCCGTGATCTGGCGTAATATCACCAGCCGTTGGGTAAGTAGATTCAATCGCTTCAATTTCTGACTTAAATGAGTAGTTGATATTGATGTCTAATGATTCTTCTTTGATGTTTTTGAAGAAAAATGCTTTGTATTCGCTTTCTTTTGTGTTTTTTGCAACAGCTTTTAAAACATTGTTCTTGTCTTTGTATACTTTAATAACATTATAGTTGTCATCTTCTAGACCGCTACCAGCCATTCCTGACATTTTCATGCTAATTGTTTTCTTTGTGAATTCAAATGGAATTGGGTTTCCAGCATGTGCATAAGCAAAGTTTCCTTCAAAAGGTAATTCAGAACCTACTTCCTTTTGGTCGTTGTTTTTTTCATTTCTGATTACGTTATCATCACTAGAACAACTTGTAGTACCAACTGAAATTAACGCAAGCACTGCTAAAGCAGATAAGAGTTTAGTTACTTTCATCATGAGAAAATTATTATGTTTTTAGTTATAATTTAATTTAGACCAAAAATAAATAAGATAAATGAGATGTGCAATATTATTTTTATTTTTTCTAAATAAGAATAGTGTATTGGAGAGAGGAGAGAGGAAATCGGAGCGCAGCGTAGGTTCATCGAACACCAAAACCAATATAAACTAGGTGAGATATAGAGGAGAGAGGAGAAATCGAAGCACAGCTAAAATCGAAACGTAGTGAAGATTCATCGAATACCAAAATAAATATAAAATAGGTGAGATAGAAAGGTTGAGTGGTTGATAACAACAAACAACGAACCTAGTCTTCTTTCAAAAAAAAAGGTATTGTGAAAACACAATACCTTTTTTTATTTTGTAACCTTTTTATCTGTTCACACAGATAGATAGATTCTTAAGCTTCGAATGGAATGATTGAAACGTAAGACTTGTTGTCTTTTTTCTTTTGGAATTTAACAACACCGTCAACTTTAGCATGTAAAGTATGGTCTTTTCCCATATAAACGTTTTCACCAGGATTATGCTTAGAACCTCTTTGTCTTACAAGGATGTTTCCAGCGATAGCTGCTTGACCACCGTAAATCTTAACACCTAAGCGTTTCGATTCTGATTCTCTACCGTTCTTCGAACTTCCGACACCTTTTTTGTGAGCCATGACGTTATAATTTTAAAATTGTTAATTACTCAGCTGCTTCAGCTGTTTCTTTTTTAGTCGCTTTTTTCTTTGCTCCACCGAAGTTGATTCCTTCAATTACGATTTGAGTCAAAGCTTGTCTGTGACCGTTTTTCTTTTTGTAACCTTTTCTTCTTTTCTTTTTGAAAACGATTACTTTGTCACCTTTAAGGTGTTGTAAAACTTTAGCTTCTACAGAAGCACCTTCTATAACTGGGGCGCCTACAGTAATGTTGTTGTTGTCATCAACTAAAAGAACTTTATCAAAAGTGATAGTCGCTCCTTCTTCTGTTGCCAAACGGTGAACATAAACTTTAAGGTCTTTGCTAACTTTGAATTGTTGCCCAGCTATCTCTACGATTGCGTACATAACAATAAATTATTAAGGTTTATTTAAGTGTGCAAAGTTACAATTCTTTTTTAATTGGTCAAGTATTTTTTGCTTTTTGTTTTCTCATTTTTATGCTGTTGTCGTCTGATATGTTAATTCGCTTAAGGTACACTAACGAGCAGACCCTCATATAGTAAAGCTTGTAAATGTTAAAATTGATACTAAAAGTTAACTAGCCTGTAACATTTAGAAAAAAAAGCGTCTTATCATACTATAAACTAAATTCAAAACTATATAATGAAAAGATCACTCTTGATTTTAGGCGCGCTTTTTTACGGAATGACAGCGTCTGCTCAAAAAGTGGAATTCGAAGAATACACTTTAGATAATGGGCTTAAAGTTATTTTACATCAGGATAAATCAGCTCCTGTTATTATTACCTCAGTAATGTATCACGTAGGTGCAAAGGATGAAAATCCTGAACGTACAGGTTTTGCTCATTTCTTTGAACATTTATTATTCGAAGGAACAAAGAATATTGAGCGCGGGGAATGGTTTAAGTTGGTTACGGCAAATGGAGGAAAGAACAATGCCAATACTTCAGACGACAGAACGTATTACTATGAAGTGTTTCCGTCAAATAATTTAGAACTTGGTTTGTGGATGGAATCAGAGCGTTTGATGCATCCGATCATCAACCAAATTGGTGTGGATACACAAAATGAAGTGGTTAAAGAAGAAAAGCGTTTGCGCATGGACAACCAACCATACGGACAACTTCTTCCTCAAGTTAAAGCGAATTTATTTACCAATCACCCTTACCGTTGGTCTCCTATCGGATCTATGGAGCACCTAGATGCTGCTACCTTAGAGGAATTCTTAGCGTTTAACAAGAAGTTTTATATTCCTAATAACGCAGTTTTAGTGGTGGCTGGTGATTTTGAAACTACTCAAGCTAAAAAGTGGATTCAACAGTACTTTGGTGCTATTGAAAAAGGAAATCCTATTACGCGTGTAACCATGCAAGAAAATCCGATCACCAAAGAAATCAGAGCAGAGTATCATGATCCGAATGTTCAAATTCCAATGTTGGTGCAAGCTTATCGCACACCTTCCATGAAGACACGTGACGCTCGTGTATTGGATATGATTTCAACAATTTTATCCGGTGGAAAAAGCTCTAGATTGTACAAGAAAATTGTAGACGAACAGAAGAAAGCTTTAGAAATTGGCGCATTTAATTTAAGTCAAGAAGATTATGGTGCTTATTTAATCTTCGGTTTACCTATGCAAGGGTACACGACAGCAGATTTAGTGACTGAAATCGATAAAGAAATTGAAAAGTTACAAACAGAATTGATCTCTGAGCGCGACTTTCAAAAATTGCAAAACGTATTAGAAAATGAATACGTGAGAGGAAATGCGGACTTAGAGGGATTAGCTCATAATTTAGCAACGTATAGCTTATTGTATGGGGATACCAATCTGATTAATACCAATATTGAGATGTACAAAGATATTACACGTGAAGAAATTCGCGAAGTAGCTAAAAAATATCTGAATAAAAATCAGCGATTAACCTTGGATTATATGCCAGAGAAAGAAGCGAATAACTAATGCTAAACAAGAAGAAATAGAAATGAAAAAAGTATATATTTATGCAGCTAGTTTGGTTTTTGCATTAGCTGCTGCTCAATTACAAGCACAAGATAGAAAACAACCCGTTTCAGGGCCTGTACCTGTGGTACACGTAGGAAAACCTACTTCATTTACGTTGAAGAATGGACTAAAAGTATTGGTTGTTCCCAATCATAAATTACCTCAAGTATCGTATACACTAACCCTTGATAATCCTTTAATTGCTGAAGGAGATAAAGCTGGAGTTACTTCTATCTTATCTCAAGTATTGGGAAATCAAACGAAAAAAATGTCTAAAGAGCAATTCAATGAGGAAATTGATTTCTTAGGAGCTAATGTGCGTTTTTTCTCAAGTGGAGCTTATGCAAGTGGATTGTCTAAATACAACGAAACCATTGTTGGGTTGTTGGCTGATGGTGCATTGAATGCTGTAATCACACAGGAGGAGTTTGACAAAGCTAAAGCGCAAATCATTGAATCATTAAAAACTAGTGAGAAAAGTGTAACTGCTGTTGCAAGTCGCGTGGAAGATGCTTTGTTATACGGTAAGAATACCGCAGCAGGAGAGTTTGAAACAGAGGCTACCGTATCTAATGTTACTTTAGCAGATGTACAAGACTATTACACTAAATATTTTACACCAAATAACGCTTATTTAGTGGTTGTTGGGGATGTTGATTACAAAAAAACAGAAAAGACAATTAAATCTTTGTTTGACAGTTGGAAAAAGTCAACAACAACTTTTGAGGCGTCAACAACCAATAAAAATGTAGCACAGACGCAAATCGATTTCGTTAATATGCCAAATGCGGTTCAATCTGAAATCGCATTGATCAATGAGGTTGAGTTGAAAATGACAGATGACGATTACTTTGCAGCCATCTTAGCCAACCAAATTTTAGGTGGTGGTGGTGAAGGACGTTTGTTCTTAAACTTGCGTGAGGCTCACGGATGGACGTATGGAGCATACTCTTCAATCAGTACGGCTCGTAAATACCCAGGAAAATTTAGAGCAGCAGCTTCTGTGCGTAATGTGGTAACAGATAGCGCAGTTACGGAGTTCATTAAAGAGATTGAATTAATGCGCAACACTTTAGTCAAAGACGAAGAGTTGACAATGGCAAAAGCGAAGTATATCGGAAATTTTGTAATGGAAATTCAAAAACCAGAAACTGTAGCTCGCTATGCTTTAAATAAAGAACTACACAAATTACCTGCTGATTTTTACGAAAATTACATCAAGGGTATTAATGCAGTGACACCTGCAGATATTCAAAAAGCAGCACAGAAATATTTCTTAAATGACAATATGCGTATCGTTATTGTTGGAAAAGGAGCAGATGTTATCCAAGGATTAGAAGGGTTAAATAAGCCAATGTATTTCTATGATAAAGAAGCCAATCCAATTGAAAAGCCGGTGTTTAAAAAAGAAGTGCCTGCTGGAGTAACGGTGCAAACTGTTTTGGCAAACTACATCCAAGCCATTGGTGGAGATGAGAAAGTAAAAGCCGTTAAGTCACTATTGATTACGAGTGAAGCTGAAGTACAAGGAATGAAGTTGGAAATGGTTAATAAAATCAAAGAAGGCTTTTTATCATCCGAACAAAAAATGATGGGTGCAGTGATGTCTAAGCAAGTGATTACACCAAAAATGGGATATGCTATTGTACAAGGACAAAAAACGGATTTAGCTGGAGAAGAACTAAAAGCAGCACAAGCGGATGCAGTTCCTTTTGGTGAATTAAAAGTAGATGCAACAGCTGTCTTAACTGGTATTGAAGCTATTAATGGGGTTGATGCGTATGGCGTAAAAGTCGGAAATACAACGAGCTATTATGATACAACAACAGGGTTAAAGGTAGCTGTGGTACAAGAAGTGGAACAAATGGGGCAAAAAATGCAACAAGTGGTTAACTACTCTGATTACAAAGAAGTAAAAGGAATTAAATTTCCTTTCGTTCAATCGATGAATGTCGGTATTGAAATCGAAATGAGAATCAAAGAGATTAAAGTTAACGAAGGAGTATCGGATGCAGATTTTAAATAATCTTTTTTAAAATTAATTATAATTCTTTTGAGAAGTCGCTATTCACTACGAATAGCGACTTTTTGTTTTTGAAAACAAGGGGTGTACCTCGGAAATACAAGGGGACTTCCTTTGAGGTATTGATTCTCAAAACAAAAAGAGTGAATTGCAAGATGATGCGCGTTTATTTTTTGTATTTTTGTAGTTGTAAAAGCAATGTATTAATTCGTTAATAAAAACAAGATGAAAATAGTAAAACTTGGATTAGTTGCCTTAGTAGGAGGTATTTTTTTAGTGGGATGTAAAAGCGAAACAAAAAAAGAAGCAACGCCTACAGAAACAGTAGAGCAAGTAGAAACAGCAGCTACTGAATCAACGGAAGTAGCAGGAAATATGGAGGAAGCTACGTTTCAAATCGAAGGAATGACTTGTGCTTTGGGATGTGCTAAAATGATCGAAGGAAAGTTGACAGGATTGCAAGGAGTAAAAGAAGCAACGGTTGATTTTGAAAGCAAAACAGCAACTGTCATTTTTGATGACGCCAAACAAAATGGAGAGTCATTGACACAAACCGTTCAGAAAATTGCAAACGGTAGTTATAAAGTAGAAAATTTAGCGGTTAAAACGCTTTAATCAAAAAAAGCTTTCGTCAAACGAAAGCTTTTTTTATAGCTATATTTTTCTAAAATAAAAGATCCTTTTTTTGTTGAAGTAGTAGTACTATACAACAAGTTCCTTCTTTGCGTTTGAATTGCTTTTTTAGGCTTACTGATGTTCCCATTGTAAAGATTCTAGCATTTGTCGCATGTCTTGTTGGATATAATGACTCGCAGGAAGGATGGAGTCAAAGTTGGGTTTGGCGTAAAAATACAAAGACGCCACAACAAAGTTTTTAACGCTATCTGTAGCGTAAAACTGCACATTGGTTGCTGCATCACCTCCAACGTGATAGAACATGCCGTAAACGCGATCTTCTGCGTTAATAAAAGGTTGCTCTACGATCTCATCTGCTTTGATGAAGTGTTCGTACGTCAATTTTTGTGCATCTTTTAGCAAGGCATCTAAATTGTTGTCAACGGTTTTATAGTTCATGAAAATCGTTGCTTTCATTTGGGGGTAATGCACCTCAAAAGCAGTTGGTTTAAGTTCTTTTACCGAGGCATTTTTGTTTAGATCAAAAGTAAAATGATGATAGGAGTTCTCGTACTTTTGATAAGAAGGTTCAGGGTAATTAAGCGCTAAATAAGCGTTGGGTCTTGGGGTACTTTCTTTTTTACAAGAACCTAAAGTAAGGAATAAGCCTAAAAAGGCTATGCCATATAAGGAAAGTGTTTTGTGGAACATAGGGTTGATTTACTTATCCGATTAAAAGGGCAAATTGTCATTGTTGCTTTCTCCTGGGATGGAGAAGTTGTCAATCGCCTTTTTGCGTTCAATTTCTTCTGGTGTAGTTGTTTTACTACTGTCTTTTTTAGTGTCGAGAAACATGAATTCCGTTACAATAATCTCGACAATTTGCTTTTGTATGCCTTCTTCCGTTGTCCATTGTCTAGTTCGGATTCTTCCTTCTACATAGATTCGATCTCCTTTCGTTAGGTGTTTTTCGCATATTTCCGCTTGTTTATTGCGAACTACAATGTTGTGCCATTCCGTAGAAGTAATGCGTTCATTGCTTGTTTTGTTGATGTACACCTCGTTGGTTGCTAAGGGAAAACGGCCAATGCAATTGCCGTTCTCAAAATAGTGTATTTTGACATTTTCGCCCAAGTGGCCAATTAGGGTAACTTTGTTCAATGTACCATTCATAGATGCAAAAATTATACGGTTAAGGATTGAATAAAGTTATGAATTACAATCGGAAAACCAAATTTATTTAAATCCTGCCAAGGGGTTGTTGCTCCCTGTAGCGTCTGAGTTTGAATCATCCAAAAGCGAATGTGTAGTTTTTGATGGGATAGTTGGTGAAGGATTACTTCTTCAGTCAGACAGCTCAGCTGCGTTATAGGTTGATGCGGATAGCGCGCATACACCTGTTTTTCTAAGTCAATTGTCTCATCCGTAAACCGATCAATAACCGGAAATTGGTAGAGATTTTGCCAAATGTCTTTCTGGGTGCGCTGTTCTAAAAGGGTATGCTTGTTCTCATCTAAAAAGATCAGAAAATCCATGTATCGATTTTTCACCTTGACTTTACTGAGCTTGACCGGTAGTTTATCTACCTGATTGGTTTGATAAGCAACACAGTCTGCAATAAAAGGACAAGGAGCGCAATTAGTCCCTTTGGGCGTGCATTGAATCGCGCCAAAATCCATAATGGCTTGATTGAAAATCGCAGGCTGTTGCGGTGAAATCAGACCCGCGGCAACGGCTTGAAATTCTTTTTTTGTTCTTTGAGTAGCTATATCAGATGTAATTCCGTAAATTCGTGCGAGAACTCGGAAAACATTTCCATCCACTACGGGAACAACCTCGTTATAAGCGATAGAGGCAATCGCAGCAGCGGTGTATTCGCCAACGCCTTTTAACGTGAGTAGTTCTTGATAAGTAGTTGGAAACTGTCCGTTTAGTTCGTGGGCTACCTTTTTAGCTGTAGCGTGTAAATTACGCGCTCGACTATAGTAACCCAATCCTTGCCAAAGCAATAAAACATCATCTTCTTGGGCATTTGCTAGATCAAAAACGGTAGGATAAGCCTGTTTAAAAGCCTCAAAATAGGGTAATCCTTGCGCTACGCGCGTCTGTTGAAGAATAATTTCTGATAGCCAAATGGAATAAGGATCTTTTGTTTCACGCCAAGGTAAAATGCGTTTGTTGTCTAAGTACCAAGCTATTAGTTTGTTAGAGAAAATCATGATTAAAATGTGTGAAGGGCAAAAATAAACGATATATAATTAAATTTTAATCGATTAAGATTGAATTATTGGATTATAAATTAATATATTTGCACACTCTAAAAAAAACGGACAACAACAAATATAATTAATATCTAAAATGACTAAAGCGGACATTGTAGCTAAAATTTCAGAGAAATTAGGGCTTGAGAAAGGTGACGTTCAAGCGACAGTAGAATCTTTTATGGATGAAGTAAAAGCGTCGTTAGAAACAGGTGAAAATGTGTATTTAAGAGGTTTTGGAAGTTTTATCATCAAAACAAGAGCTGAGAAAACTGGAAGAAACATTTCTAAAAACACAACAATTAGGATTCCAGCTCACAACATTCCTGCATTTAAACCAGCTAAAGTGTTTGTAGAAGGTGTAAAATCAAACACAGAAGTAAAAGTAAAATAATTTATTAATCTCTAAATTACACACATTATGCCAAGTGGTAAAAAAAGAAAAAGACATAAGGTAGCAACGCATAAGCGTAAAAAAAGAGCGAGAGCTAACCGTCACAAAAAGAAAAAGTAGTTTAAAACTACTTTTTTCTTTTCTAAGAAAGTTCAACAGTACGTTCATTGATAGCTATCTTATCAAGTTAAAGAAGGAATAAACAAGTACACACTTGTTTTTAAAATAATGTTTAATCCATCTATACAAACTCATTTTGTTTTGAACGGATACTCCGAATAACCAAAGCAGTGTAATGAATGAGTATGGATAAAAATGTACAGTGTGAATAAAGAGCTAATTATTAGGTCGAATTCTGATACAGTAGATTTTGCCTTATTAAAAGATGGAAAACTAATTGAACTGCATAGAGAGCGTGAAGCAGATGAAGGTTATGGTTTTCAAGTCGGCGATATCTTTATCGCTAAAATTAGAAAACCCGTTCCCGGATTGAATGCAGCGTTTGTTCATGTAGGTTTTGAAAAAGATGCATTTTTGCACTATCACGACCTTGGCCCAAACTTAAAAACGCTATTGAAGTTCACTAAACTTGTAAGTGGAGGTAAATTAAAAGATTACGCCCTAGAGAACTTTGTCTTTGAAGAAGAAATTGATAAAGATGGCGCTATTACGGATGTATTAAGCGCTAATCAGTCTTTATTAGTTCAGATTGTAAAAGAACCAATTTCAACCAAAGGACCTCGTATTAGTTCGGAGCTATCCATAGCAGGTCGATACGTCGTACTTGTACCTTTTTCGAATCGCATTTCAATTTCTCAAAAAATTGAATCCAAAGAAGAAAAGGAGCGCCTAAAAAAACTAGTACAGTCTATCAAACCCAAAGGTTTTGGTGTAATCGTACGCACAGTTGCAGAAGGTATGAAAGTGAGCGAAATCGACAAAGATTTACGCAACTTAATGGCCAAATGGAACAATATGTGCAAAAAGTTAACAACTGCACATCATCCTTCGAAAGTGTTGGGGGAAGTCAATAAAGCTTCTTCCATATTAAGAGATGTTTTTAATGATACCTTTACGGGTATTATTACGGATGATGAGGATCTGTATTATCAAACGAAGGACTATTTGCAAGAAATTGCCCCTGCAAAGGTGTCGATTGTTAAACATTATCAGTCGAGAGAAGTTCCGATTTTTGAGAAATACAGCATTGAACGCCAAATTAAAACCTCTTTTGGTAAAACCGTTTCTATGAGCAAAGGTGCTTATTTGATTATAGAACATACGGAGGCGTTACATGTTATTGATGTGAATAGCGGTAATCGTTCGAATAAAGCACAATCGCAAGAAGACACTGCCCTTGAAGTTAATTTAATTGCGGCTGCTGAAATAGCACGTCAGTTGAGGTTAAGAGATATGGGGGGAATTATCGTGGTCGATTTTATTGATATGGGAAATCCCGAAAACAGAAAGACCTTGTACGACTTCTTGAAAGAAGAAATGAGCGATGATAAAGCCAAACACAAAATTTTACCACCGAGTAAATTTGGATTAATTCAAATCACTAGACAACGCGTTCGCCCTGAAGTGTCGATCGAAACTAGAGAGGAAGATCCAAACGAACACGGTGAGATCGAAGCACCAATCTTAGTTATAGACAAGATTAGAGCGAGTATCGAAAATATTATTGCAAGAGATCCATCTTGCAAAATAATCTTGAATACGCACCCTTTTGTGGCTGCATACCTTACGAAAGGTCTGCCGTCATTGCGAATGAAGTGGTGGATGGAATTCAAGAAATGGATCAAAATTGTACCGCGTGACGCTTACACGTATTTAGAATACCATTTCTTTGATGATAAAGGAAAGGAAATATCAGAATAACGAAAAACCCAAAACGGCATCCGTTTTGGGTTTTTTGTTAGTTGTGTTTTTCGATGTAAAACTCGATCGTTTGTGTATGCCCCTCTTCATCGGTAATCGTCAGATAATTAATTCCCGTATTTCCGCGAAGGGCCATTTCGTGAAACTGTTTGGTTGTACCGATATACTGTTCGTTTAAATACCAAAACAACGTTTTATTTGCGCTACTCGCACTTGCCTTGGCAATAAAAGGCTGTAATTCGGAGTAAAAATTTTTCGTCAAGTAAATGTGTTCTCCGTGTTTGGGATAGATGAACTCTATCTTTTTGAGCTGATCTTGAGTTGAACAATCGCTTCTGTAAGGCGGAATATCTTGATAATCACTATGTGTTTTTCGGTAGAAATACGCCATTGTTGGCGGTAGAACAAACCAAGGAGTAGGCTTGATCTGATCGATGGCTTCACATTGACTGTTAACTTGGTATTGCAGTGTTGGGTCTAAATGAATGAGCTTGTGGTAAGGACAAAGTGTTGTTTTCTTTTCGCGGAAAGCAATGAGATCCGTTTTTGTTTGTAAACAATTGGATCCAGCAAGGTAAGCTGAACTTTGACATACAACTACCTCTTCTAAATCATTGAGTGGTGCAGCAATTTCCCTTTGTCTGGGAAGGAGTTTGAACAAATCAAAAAGTAGAGGACCTGCCATGCGAACGCCACTAATAGACGGTCGACCTTCTCCGGTAGCATTGCCCACCCACACGCTGACCACGTATTTTTTATTTACACCGATCGCCCAAGCGTCACGTCCACCAAAACTCGTTCCTGTTTTCCATGCAATTTTAAGCGCTGAGTCGTAATATTGCCACGCTTCATCACCTTCGGGTCGATTTACCTTCGTTAAGGCGTCAAAAGTGTTGTAAATAGCTCCTGCACCCCAAATTGTCTTCTCTTTCGTTTGTTCCCCAAAGGATTGTGTCACAGCAGCCTTCCAGTTTAAGTCTTGAATTTCTTTGGTGCGATAGTGTTGTTCTTGGTTGTAATAGTTTACCGTTCCTACCATACCCGCATAGGCTCTAGTCAATTGCCACAAACTGCTTTCGGCTCCTCCTAAGATTAAGGATAACCCGTAGTGATCCGGAGCTTTGTTAATGGAGGATAATTTGAGCTGTTGGAGGTTGTCATAAAAACGGTACACGCCATATTGTTGTAACATCAATACAAAAGGAATATTTAACGAACGTGATAGTGCTTCGTTTGCCGTTACAGCACCTTCGTAACTATTGGAAAAATTCGTCGGTTTATATCCTGCAATAACAATGGGAATGTCCGCCACTAACTGATGAGGAGTTAGTGAAGCATCATCTAACATAGCAGCATACAAAAAGGGTTTTAGGATACTTCCCGTACTTCTGGAAGCTTGAATAATATCGACGTCTTTTTGATGGGCTGTTGTCGTAGGGGAATTTCCTATATAAGCCACAATATCTCGATTTTCTACGTCGACGATCAAAGCAGCGATATTGTAAACTTCAGCCTGTTTGTAATGCAAATAGTAGTTGGCTACGATGTCATTGGCTCGTTGTTGGACGGCGTAATCCACCGTGGTAACAAGGCGTTCTTCTCTGTTGGTTTTTGCAGCAAACTGCAAGAGATGCGGGGCTAGCTGTGGCAGCTCATGTGGTTTTTGTGGTAAAGGTTCTGCAATCGCTAATTCATAGGTACTTGAGTCGAGGTGTTTGTTGTCTAGTAATTTCTTCAAAAGTCGATTGCGTTTCTCAAGCAAAATCTCCTGATTTTTCCCAGGGTAGATCAAACGCGGTGCATTGGGTAAAACGGCTAAAGTGGCACTTTCTGCCCAAGAGAGTTGCTCTGGTGATGTGCCAAAATAACGCCACGCTGCTACATCAAGTCCAACGACATTTCCTCCAAAAGGAGCATGAGAGGCGTATAAATTTACAATAGACGCTTTACTGTATTTAAATTCTAAACGAGTCGCTTGGATGAGTTCTATTATTTTTTCGAAATAGGTACGCTGTTGACCATCTCTCGCTAAGCGAATGGTTTGTTGGGTTAGTGTGCTACCTCCTCTTTTTATTTTCTTAGCCGATAGGTTGGAAAAGAAAGCCTTGACGATGGAAACCGGATTGAACCCCCAATGGTAGTAGAAATACTCGTCTTCATAGGTGATAATACACGTCTTAAACTTTTCGGGCACGTGTTCCATAGCGGGAAATCTCCACTGACCGTCACGGGCAATTTGAGCTGCAAGAAGTTGGTGATCCTTGCTTTCGATCACAGTAGAATAGGGCTTGTCAAATAGGGTTTGAGGCAAACAAAAGTAGTAAGCAATCAAAGCGATTCCCATTAGAATAGAAAGCACTTTCTTTTTTGTGCTCCATGTGCTCCATTGTAGATTGAGTCTGAATTTCATATAAAGCAATACAGGGATGTGAATCCCTGTATTTATATTGATTTAGAAGGTTATTGAATTACCTCTACCCATTGTCCAACTGTTCGACAGCGGTAGGCGTTATCGTACATTGCATTGGCTTGTACACCTGGTAAATAGTAATTACCTAGGTAAGAAGCATTGAGTGTTACGCGAAGCGTTTTCGTACTATTCGCTTGTAGGGTAAAGTAGAACATCGTGCGGTCGTCTCGAATATCGGTGTAATCTACCTGGTTTTGGGTTCCGCCAGCATCCGTATAACGAAGGTTGACAATTTCCCAACCTGATGGTACAATATGCGTCAAGGCTACGTTTTGAATACTGCGATTACTCGTGTTCGAGATGGAAATTTCACAAATAAACTCCGTTCCTTGTTCGATACTCGTTGGATTAATTGTTAAGCCATTCGTTGAGCGATACGTTGTTTTAATATTCAAATTACTTTGATCTGCTTGTTCTTGTCCAACCGGTAGAATCCCACTAGAGGTTAAACGCGCATATACGATTGCATTGCTTTTGTTTTTCACTCCAAGTGTATTGGTTGCTTTGCTGTTTTTTAGCTCTGCACTAACTAAGGCTTTGGTTGTATTAACTGTTGCCACTTGGTCGTTATAGGTATACTGTACATTGATCCCGTCACTTGGTTTGTTGATCGTAACATAACTGGCAATTGCATTAAGGGCATACGCAGTTGTTTGTGTGCTCATCCATTGAGAGGATCCCAATTTGTTTGCTAATTCAATGGCGTATTCATGTGTTCTAACTTTGTTGCCGTTACTGTTTATCATGGTTTCTAAGGCCATGGCTAAATTGCGTTCATAAGAACCATAGTAAGAGAAACCTGCGATATTATCCAAAGATAAATGAGCGATTAGTTTCTGTGCAGCGTCTTTTTGTCCAGCAAGCGCATAAGCAGCAGCTAAGCGGAATTTCGTATTGGTAGAAATTCCTTGCGTTTCGCGTAGTCGGTTCATAGAAGCAATATCTGCCTGCCCCGCAAGTGCCAAGGTATACAAGCGATAAGCTTGTGCAAAATCAGTTGAATAACGCTGATCATGTTTCCATTGACGAGCCATTTTTTGTTGATAAGCAATCCAATTTGCCTTACTGTTAACAGGTAATACATACCCTTTTTTCTCAGCCTCCAGATAGAAATGACCCACATAAGAGGTTGCCCAATCATCAGCATAACTATTTCCTGGCCAGTAAGCGAATCCACCATCGGAGAACTGACGCTGTGCTAAGCGTTGGATTCCCTCATTTACGTTGCGTTGGATACTTTGTTTTTTACTGTCATCTAATGTGATTAGATCTGCTAAATACAGCTGAGGGAATACACCCGATGTAATTTGTTCCGTACACCCGTGAGGGAAGGTGATTAAATAATTTAAACGCGTAGTCAAGTTGATATTCGGGAAAGCCGAAAGCTCTAACGTTGCTTTATTGCTTCCTGTAATGCCAAAAGGACTCCAATCTAAGTTGTCTTCACGCTGTGGATCGATGCTAACAATCTGGGTTCGCGTGGTAACTGGATTAGGATTGAGAACATCCATTTCAATGCTATACGTCGCTTTTTCTTTTCCAGAAGTTGCCTCGATTTCAATCTTAGTAATTCCCGTTTTATTGCCTACTTCTAGCTCAAAATAAGCGATTTTTTCGTCTGGCTCACTAAAAGATAGCTGTTGAGTTGCAGGACCGCTGATTTTAAATTTGTCATCCGTTTTAACCGAAATCTGTACGTTTTTTACGTGATTTTCCATTGCGAAAACAGTAACCGGTAGGGTGATTTTCTCCCCTGGAACGGCTCTTCTCGGCAAGGATCCTAAAATCATTAACGGATTATTTACTTTGACCGTTTTATCTGTATTGCCATACGCTCTGTGCTCTGAGCTAGAAGCGACAATCATGGTGCGTACGGAACCGATGTATTTAGGTAACTTAATTTCATGTGACGCCGTTTTGCCTTTTTCTAAAGTATGTGGACCAGAGAAAATAACCACTGGTTTAAAGCGATTGGCTTTTTTGACTTGTCCTGCACCTAAATCTTCGTCACCACCGATGCTGAATACTTGGTTGATCGTTCCGCCATATGCCCCTATGATGTAATCAAAAACATCCCAGGTGCGAACGCCTAAAGCTGATTTACTATAGAAGTTTTGCCATGGTGTAGGTGTTTTAAAACGCGTAAGGTCCAGTAAACCATCTTCTACAATGGCAACGGTATACGTCATTTTACTTCCGTTTTTCTCTTTTACTTTTAGCGTGAACTTTTCTTCAGGACGCAATTTATCAGGCATGATGATTTCAGGCTCTAATTTTGTCTTCTTGTTGTAGACGCTAATTGGCGCAATACCATAAAGGCGAATAGGCGCATTGTTAATTGTATACGCATGGGGTTGAATCAGCGTAATATTGATATAGGCATTTGGAGCCATAGCTGCTGTAGCTGTTAACTCAAAGGTCGTTTCCCCTTGTTTGGTCTGAACCCAATGCGTTTCTAAAACGCTACTGCCACTTTCGATTGACACAAGAGCTCTTCCTCCTTCACTAGAAGGGAAAGACAACTTGATTTTCTCGTCTACGGTATATTCTTTTTTATCTGTTGCAATCGACAAGGCAATGGCATCTTTTCCTTCTCGGTGTTTGGTCTTAGCTGACCAATACGGCCAATCGACATAAACCTGTTGAGAAGCAATGTGTCCACTGTTTAAGTTGGTAATAACCACTTCATAATTCCCCCAATCTTGTTCCGGAATTTTCAATTCGTACTTCGTTCCTCCATTGGCAGAAGTGGTTACTTGATCCGAACTGTACAAGCTGTAGTAATCCGATGCATTGTAATTCGATACCCCATAGTCATTAGAACTCCACCACCAGTATCCTTTCTTGCGGTAAACATCTACTTGTACATTTTGTGCTAAGGCTTTCCCGTCGCTGTTAACAGCTACAAGAGAAAAAGCAAGCGGTTTATCCGTTTCATAATAGCCGTATTTATTCGCCTCTGGGGCTTTAATTCCGACATAACTTGCATAAGGAGAATACGTCAAAGTAGAAACATCGGTTGATACATCTCCGCCGTTTTCATAGACCTTCGTTGTCAGAATAGCTTTTAACATAGCCGAATTTTCAACCGTATTCTTTAAGTTTAAAGCAAATGAAAAGGTACCACTTTCACTTGTTCTGCCCGAATATACATTGATGTCCTCCGTAGCATAAGAAGATAAATTGTTGTTGAAACGGTAGTTTGGATACGTTTTAAAAGTTGTTTGCTCCGGTAGCAATTTGATTTGAACATCTGCTTTTAAGTTCTTTGCGGTACTTCCTTGTAGCCATTCAACGGTATAGTCAATTTGCTTGTTGTAATAATCTGAAGTGATCACTTTTCCTTCGGCGTTGTTCTTTATTTTTAAGCGATTAGGTTTGATCGTTTCGACTTTAATTCGCTTGTGAAATTTAGCACCTCCTACTTGTACAACAGCTTCCCAGTTGCCTGTAGGGGCTTCTTGGTCGGTTTGTACTTTAAATGCATAGTGATTGGCTGTATTTTTCTTTTGTACCACTTGTTCGGTTACTTTTCCAAAAGGATCAGATAACGTCAATTTGATTGGGTGGTTTTCCGGTAGGGGATTGGCAATATCATCCAAGATAAATCCGATGTAAATCGCATCTCCAGGACGCCAAACACCGCGTTCTGTGTACACATAGCCATTCATTCCTTTTTGAAGGGTCGTTCCATCTACATCGTAATTACTGACAGAAAGGGCATTTGCCTGATCTATTTTGATGTAGGTTGTATTGTTGTCTTGTTTGGCAAGAGCAAAATAAGCTTTGTTCTTGCCTAGATTAACCTTTGCAATTCCGTTATTGTCTGTTTTTGCAGTGGTTAATAGTTGCTGTTGGTAGCTATAGAATTCAACTGTAGCACCATTGACAGGTGCAGTTGTTAAAATATGGGTTACAACAGCAGTATATACATTGTCATTTCCTCCTTTGACGATCATCGCTAAGTCACTAGCCAATACATTGGTACTCGGCATTTGGGTGTAATAGTAGTAAGCATCTGAACACGGATCCTCACGCTCTTCCCAAGGGTAATAACGATAGTAAGAATCATATTCGTCATCTTCTGGATCTAACTCGTCTTCTGTATCGAAATCTACTTCGCTGTCTCCTGCGTCGGCACAGTTAATAGCATAGGCTTTTTTAAAGGAGAATTTAACATGGTAGATCGCACCTGGGTCGGGTTTGATTAACGTCGATAAATCTAAAGCATAAGCATTCCAACGCAATAGCGCTTTTGGATCGGGATTTGTCAATTCGATCGTCGTTTTTGCAATAGGAGCTGCTACCGTATAAAGAGAATACGAACCGTCTAAATTATTAGACTGTAAGAATTGTAAAATGTTGTTTTGAAAAACCTTGTATACTTTTACATCTACGGCTCTTAAAGAGGTTGCTTTGAAGTTGATCTTTAAATTTTCAGAAGAAGGTAAAATAGTTCCGTTTTGCAATAATTGAACTTCTGGTTTTGGGATAGCAAAGGTGATGACTTCCGAGTGAATGCTATTCAAGCGATTGCCATAACTATCGACAATACCTTCTTGCACCAATAGTGTAACTTCTTCGGGTAATGCCTTTTCACTGTAAACTTTAATTAGGTTTCCCTCAATTAAAAAAGTTAGAGGTAAACGCTCCAATCCTTGTAAGCGGATTAATCCCTCTAAGTTTTGATTCTTTTTGATGGGATTCGAAAAGTTAACAGCAAAGGCATGATTGTCTCCTATTGTTGTTAAAATCTGATGTACTTCAAAAACTTCTTTGGCAGGAATCTCATAGTCCAAAGATGTTTTTTGATCGAGTTGAACGGCTTTTGAATCTAACGTCAACGTTAATTCACTTTGTTCTGCTTGGCGCTGAATCCCTCGAATGGTGAAGGGAAATTCTTTCGCTTCTTGCCCGTCATTTACTTGAAAAGTAAGTGCTGTGTTTTGCTTTCCCTGTTGAGCAGTAGCTATTTTTTTCATTGCTTCCACACTGACCCAATCACTTGACTGAATCACTCCATGCTGAAGGTAGCTGTCTTTGTCTGCGGATTGTAGATCGGTGAATGTTGCAGTAAATTGCTGAGGCACGGTATGCACGACAAAAGAAAACGATTCTTGTTGTTGTTCAACAGCGGTTACCTTACCTAAATGAAAGGTAATATAATACTTTTGGTCCTGTTTTAAGCGTTCTGAAGGTTCGAAACGCAAGGTTTGGTTGGCTAAATAGTACAGTTTTCCCTTCACTTCAGGTGAAATGGTAAACAATTTAGCATCAACTTCTTGTTGGTCTTTCCAGTCCCCGAAATTTTTCGTTAGCGCAATGTCAATAGGCGATTTGGACGAAATCATCCCCGTGGTAAAAGCGCTGATGTACTCGCTAAAATCCTTGGGATCTGAAAGCGGGAAATCTTGCATCTGGTCTTTTTTACATGCCTGTAGGAAGGCCAAGAGCAAACACACTACAGTTAATACAATTTTTTTATTCATAGCTTTTGTTTTTATCTTCTTTTTTCAAAAAATGAACGCATTAGTGTCGCGCATTCATCGGCCAAAACACCCGGTGTAATCGCCGTCTTGGGGTGGAGTTGTCCTCCCATTGCTTGATAACCTCTTTTTTCATCACTCGCCCCCCAAACGACTCTGGAAATCTGACTCCAATACAAGGCGCCAGCACACATTTGACAGGGTTCTAAAGTTACGAATAAAGTGCATGATTTCAGGTATTTAGCGTCTAAATAATTAGCTGCAGAAGAAACGGCTTGTAATTCTGCATGTGCAGTGACATCATGCAATAACTCGGTAAGGTTGTGACACTTGGCAATGATCTGATTGTTGGAAACAACAATTGCACCAACGGGAATTTCCCCCTTTTCAAAGGCCATTTGTGCTTCACTTAACGCAATGCGCATAAAGTATTCATCCGTGAATAGATCCATCATCTTCTTTAAAGTTTAAGCAAAGTTAAGTGAAAAACGGTTGCACTTATTTTATATCGTAAAAAAATCACTAGTTCTAGGGAAGGATATTGGAAAGAGGAAAGAGGAAAGAGGAAAGAGGAAAGAGGAAATCGGAGCGTAGCGTAGATTCATCGAATACCAAAATAAATATAAACCTAATGCGATAAAGAGAAAAGAGGAGAGTTTTCTCAATACTTGGATGATATTCTCTTAAATCGCGAATTTTTTCAGCGTACAAAAAAGTAGCTGGTAAAAAAGCAACTTCACAAAAGTCAAAAACAAGAAACAAAGTTGTAATTTTGTTTGATATAAATGTTACACGTATTCCCATGTTGTTAGAACAAATCAAAAAACCTTCAGATATCAGAAAAATGAGTGTAGCTCAATTGGAAGAACTGGCGGTTGAAATTAGACGATTTATCATCGATATCGTTGCTACTAAGGAAGGGCATTTAGGAGCGAGTTTAGGGGTGGTTGAATTGACAATTGCCTTGCATTATGTTTTTGATACGCCGAATGATTTATTGGTTTGGGATGTAGGACATCAAGCTTATGGGCATAAATTACTCACAGGACGTCAGGAGGTATTTCACACCAATCGACAAAAAGGAGGAATCAGTGGATTTCCCAATCGAGAGGAAAGTGTGTATGATGTTTTTGGAGTGGGGCATTCCTCTACTTCAATTTCTGCTGTTTTGGGTATGGCAATCGCCTCCAAATTAAAAGGCGATCACGATAAACAGCATATTGCGGTGATTGGTGATGCTTCTATTGCAGCGGGAATGGCTTTTGAAGGACTAAATCACGCCGGTGTTAGTGATGCTAATATGCTTGTTGTTTTGAACGATAATGCCATTGGTATTGATCCTAGTGTGGGCGCATTGAAAGATTATCTAACAGCAGTAAAAGAAGGACGCAATCACAAGCGTAATAACATGATCAAGTCTTTGCATTTTGACTATAGAGGACCGGTTGACGGACATGATTTAAAGCAATTGATTAAGGAGTTGACGAAGTTGAAGAAACACAAGGGTCCAAAATTCTTACACGTAATTACCACCAAGGGAAAAGGGTTAAAACAGGCTGAAGAAGATCAGGTTAAATATCATGCACCAGGAAAATTTGACAGTGCAACAGGAGAACTCATCCAAAAAGAAGAGAAAGCGTATCCTGCGAAATACCAAGATGTTTTTGGGCATACGCTCGTGGAATTAGCAGAACAAAATCCGCTGATTGTCGGTATTACACCGGCTATGCCAACGGGAAGCTCGATGAAATATATGATGGAGGCGTTTCCAACTCGCGCTTTGGATGTGGGTATTGCAGAGCAACATGCAGTAACCTTAGCTGCGGGAATGGCTACACAAGGGTTGATTCCCTATTGTGCGATTTATTCTACGTTTTTGCAACGGGCCTACGATCAGCTGATTCACGATGTGGCTTTACAAAAATTACCCGTGGTTTTTTGTCTAGATCGCGCCGGATTAGTAGGAGAGGATGGGGCAACACATCAAGGGGTGTTTGATCTAGCCTATCTCAATTGTATTCCCAATATGGTCATCGCGGCACCGTTGAATGAAATAGAGTTGAGAAACCTTTTGTATACCGCTCAATTGGGAATTGATACGCCTTGGGCGATTCGCTATCCTAGAGGCAAAGGGGTTGTAGAGATCAATTGGCGTACGGATTTTAAAAAACTTAACGTATCAATAACTAAAAACTTGAGAAAAGGCAATAAATTTGCCCTAATTTCTACGGGAGTTATTGGCAATAATGTAATAGAGGCCTTTCAGCAATGTGAGACCGATGCATGGACACATGAGCATTTTTTGTTTGTTAAACCGTTAAACGAGCAACGATTGCATGAAATTTGTCAAACCCATCAACATATTGTTACGATAGAAGACGGTAGTGTAAAAGGTGGTTTTGGCAGTAGTATAGCGCAATTTGTTTCTCAACATTTTCCCAATATAAGTGTAGAGAATTTAGGTGTTCCAGATGTTTTTATTGAACATGGAACCGTCAAACAACAACAACAAGTTTGTGGTATAGACGTAGATTCGATTGTTAAATTAATTACAGAAAAGTTTTGAACAAATTAGAAAAGATTGCTTTTTTTTCTGTTGTACTCAGTTTGTATGGAGGGGCAACTTTCGCACAGGAAGGAACGACTCCTACAGTGAATCCACAACCCAATACTCAGGTTGTAAAGGATACAGTAAACGTACAAGAAAATCCCTTTAACCCTTTGATGAATTTTCTACCGCGTAAAAATTACGCAGAAGAAGATTTGTTGATGAGTTATATGAATATGGGAAGTAGAGAAGATTTGGCTTTTTTTAAACCCGAAGTTTTTGTTGAACGCAGTAAACCCAAATACAGCGCAATCAAAACGAAATTTAATCCTCAAATTCAACTGTCAGCAATTCCAGTAAATAATGAAATTATTGGCTACTGGGAGAAAAAAAACAGAGTGGGATTGGATTTTAATCAAATTGCTTTTGTCAATTGGAGTGCAGGGGGAGAAAACTCTATTTCGGGCTTATTGAAGGGAGATTTTACCCGAAAGTACATCAAAGGTCGTTTGATTTGGGATAATGTATTAAACATTCGCTATGGCGTAAATAAACAGTCAGACCGCGAATTGCGCAAGACAGATGATGTGTTGGAACTCAATTCAACATTTGGTTATAAATATTCACTAGCTTCTGATTGGTACTATGTGTCTAAATTGAATTTTAGAACGCAGTTTACCGATGGGTTCAACTATCCTAATACCGATGATCCTGTTTCTAGATGGTTAGCACCGGCTTATCTATATGTCGGGGTTGGGGGAGAATACATGGATTCCAAAACGGGAATCAAATACTATGTTTCACCAATCACCTATAAAGCAACCTTTGTTAACGATCAAACTTTAGCAAATCAAGGCGCTTTTGGTGTGGACTCAGCAATTAAAGATGAAGAGGGGAATATTCTTAAAAACGGTAAACGCTACAAGGCTGAAGTAGGACTCTTGTTGAGTACAGAATGGAAAAAAGAAATTTTTACCAATATTTTTATCGATACAAAATTGACGTTATACAGTGATTATATCGATCAATTTGGTAATATTGATGTCATGTGGGATTTGAAGTTGGATATGAAGGTTAACGATTTTGTACGCGCTAATGTGGGAGTCAACTTGATTTATGATGACAACGTGAAGAATAAAGTAGAACGAGGCGGTGTACAAGTGATGGAAGGACCGAAAATTCAGTTCAAACAAACCTTAGGTGTAGGGTTAGTCTATTCGTTTTAATTTTATAAATTAGTGCTATGAAGAATCTCTTTTTACTTGGTGTTTGCTGTTTGTTTAGTTCTCTTTCTTTTGGACAAGAATCAGGAGCGCTTGTGGAATTAACGCAACAAAAAAAGGATAGTATAGCGGCTTTAGATTTAAAATACAGAGAAGATCAATTTTATTTTGGTTTGTCTCATACTTTAATGCAGGGGAAACCGGGGGGATTTAAATCGAACTCGGTTTCCTTGGGTTTAGATGTTGGCTTTCTGCGTGATTTTCCTATCAATAAAAGTAGAACTATAGCTATTGCCCCTGGGTTTGGTTTTTCATATCAAAATTTACGCAATAGTTTCGGTTTGGCAGAAGACGGAACTCACACGGTTTTAACTGACTTTAAACGCAGTAGCTTGTCTTTGCATATGTTGGACTTTCCCATCGAATTAAGGTGGAGAAATTCAACGCCTGCAAGCCATAAGTTTTGGCGAGCTTATGTTGGGTTTAAAGCTAGTTATGTACTGGGTAACCGAGTTAAAACGACGACAGATCAATATTCAATCACCGCAAGAAATGATGAGAATATCAATAATTGGTTGATGGGAATGTATGTGGGAGCTGGATTTAATACCTGGAATTTTTATGCCTATTATGGTTTGAATACCATTTATAAAGACGCACCAATCAAAGGTGATTCTGAAAAACTCAGGCTGTTTAAGGTCGGAGTTATCTTTTATATTTTATAGAGCCTAGTGGCTCTTTTTTTTATTGAGTTAAGAGGTACCAACAACCAAGTTGAGGTAGAAAACCCAACAAAGCCCCAATGAATACTTCATAGGAGGTGTGTGCTTTTAGATAAAGACGGGCACTTGCTGTTAGTCCTGTGATTAAAATACAGACAATTAACAAAATCAGTGCTGGTGTTTTTTGTTGAATAAGCAAAAGTGTGAAGAATGCTAGACCTGCGGTTAATAGCGCTGTGTGTACGCTGTATTTCTGCTTGAAGATGGCTCCAATCAACAAAAGCGAATAGGTAACTAGTAATCCCCAAAAATATAGCTTTAACTCATACGCACTATTGTTGTATAAAACCAGTGATTTGAGAGCATAGAGCAGGGCAATATTAATGGCAAAGGGAAAGATACGTTCTTTTGTTTCACTGACCATAACACTCGATTTCAGTATGCGCAAAGAACGCATGAAGTAATAAATCGAAATGGGAATGAAAAAAGTTACAATCGCAACTTGACTAAGGATAATTGATAGCTCAAGAGGCGTAAAATAATAATATTGAATTAGAAAGTACAACCCAACGGTTTGTAAGGGCAATAGAATAGGATGAAAAAGATAAGAAACAAGTTGAGCTGTTTTTTTCATAAGGACCAGCCTATTTTAACTAAAGGTTTGTTGTACGGTAAATTAAATTCTCTTTCTCATGCGAGCAACAGGAATATCAAGTTGTTCTCTGTATTTAGCAACAGTTCTTCGCGCAATAGGATATCCTTTCTCTTTGAGTAAATCGGCTATTTTATCATCTGGATGAGGTTTTTTCTTATCCTCTTCTGCAATGATGTTTTCTAGTATTTTTTTAATTTCAATGGTTGATACTTCTTCCCCTTGATCATTCATCATCGCTTCTGAAAAGAAGTTTTTGATCAGTTTTGTACCATAGGGAGTTTCTACGTATTTGCTATTGGCAACACGAGAAATTGTCGAAATATCCAACCCTACTAAATCGGCAATGTCTTTGAGGATCATTGGTTTTAGTTTGGTTTCGTCTCCTGTTAAGAAATACTCTTCTTGATAGTGTACAATGGCACTCATAGTCACATAAAGCGTTTCTTGACGTTGTTTAATAGCGTCAATAAACCATTTTGCTCCATCTAGTTTTTGCTTAATAAATTGTACAGCATCTTTTTGTGAGGCACTCGCTTGTGTAGAATCCTTATACGTTTGTAACATCTCTTGATAATCGCGAGAAACGTGTAGTTCTGGTGCATTGCGGTTGTTTAAAGTTAACTCAATTTCACCGTCTACTATTTTAATTGTAAAATCGGGAATCACCTGCTCAATAAAGCGATTGGTTCCTGTATAAGCGCCACCTGGTTTAGGATTGAGTTTCTCAATCTCATCAATGGCTTTGCGCAATTGATCTTTTGTGATATTGTAACGGGACAACAGCTTGTCGTAATGTTTTTTGGTAAAGGCATCGAATTGATTTTCGATAATATCTTTAGCAACCGTTATAGCATCGGTTGGCGTTTTGTGTTTGAGTTGCAACAGCAAACACTCCTGAAGATTACGCGCACCTACGCCAATCGGTTCAAGTTCGTGAACAAGGGCCAAGATGTTTTCTACCGTCTTTAAGTTGGTGTAAACCCCTTGGGTGAACGCTAAATCATCAACGATGTCTTGGATCTCTCTTCGGATATATCCCATTTCATCTACACTACCAACTAAAAATTCCGCAATAACACGATCTTCATCAGAGAGGATGAAGGTGTTTAATTGGTTAATTAAATTTTGATGGAAGGACTCCGTTGCAATGATAGGCGCTTCATAGTCATCGTCATCAGAGCTGTAGTTATTAGCCTGTAATTTATATTCGGGAATTTCATCGTCGCTGAGATAATCATCAATGTTGATATCTTCTGCGTCAATGCGTTCATTGTCAAAGTCGTCAAACTCATTATCTAAGCTATCGAACTCATCAGCTGTTTCTTCTTTACCTGTTTCCAATGCAGGATTTTCAATTAACTCTTCCTTTAGTCTTTGTTCAAAGGCCAAAGTAGGTAACTGAATAAGCTTCATCAATTGAATTTGCTGAGGAGATAATTTCTGAGATAATTTAAGTTGTAAGCTTTGTTTGAGCATGCTAAATAAAATTAACGAAATAAAAATGTTTACTTTTAATCGACATTCATCCTAAATTACGGAAAAAATACGATAAAAGTAAACATTTGTAGGGTTTCTTTCTATGAATAATTAAAACGCTGCATTTTGAGGAGTTCTAGGAAAAGGAATCACATCTCTGATGTTTGTCATTCCTGTAACGAATAAGACTAAACGCTCAAATCCAAGACCAAAACCACTGTGTGGAGCAGTACCAAATTTGCGAGTATCGAGGTACCACCAAAGTTCTTCTTTGTCGATGCCCATTTTCTCTATTTTGTCTAGTAATACATCGTAGCGTTCTTCTCTTTCAGAACCTCCGACAATTTCTCCAATACCTGGGAATAAAATATCCATAGCGCGAACGGTTTTTCCATCTTCGTTCATACGCATATAGAACGCTTTAATATCTGCAGGATAATCAAATAAAATTACAGGACATTTGAAGTGTTTCTCCACTAAATAGCGTTCGTGTTCACTTTGTAAATCAGCTCCCCATTCTTCAATGATATAATTGAATTTTTTGTTCTTATTTGGTTTAGAAGCTTTGAGGATATCGATTGCTTCAGTGTAGCTTACGCGTTTGAAATTGTTTTCTGTGATAAAACGCAATTTTTTAAGAAGAGACATTTCACTGCGTTCTGCTTGTGGCTTGCTTTTCTCCTCATCTAGTAAACGGCTTTCTAAGAAAACTAAATCATCGTGACATTTTTCTAGGGTATAGCTGATTACATACTTGATGAAATCTTCTGCTAAATCCATGTTGTCGGCTAATTTGTTGAAGGCAACCTCAGGTTCAATCATCCAAAATTCAGCTAAGTGACGAGATGTATTCGAGTTTTCTGCGCGGAATGTCGGTCCAAAGGTATACACTGATCCTAGGGCCATTGCATAAGTCTCGGCTTCTAATTGTCCAGAAACAGTTAAGTTTGTCGCTTTCCCAAAGAAATCTTCTGAGAAATCAACTTCACCTTCCGCTGTTCTTGGAAGTTTATTTAGGTTGAAATTCGTAACCTTAAACATTTCTCCAGCTCCTTCTGCATCAGATCCTGTAATGATTGGTGCGTTGAAGTAAAAGAAACCGTTGTCTTGGAAGTATTTGTGTACTGCAAAAGACAGGGTACTTCTTACACGCATAATAGCGCCGAAAATATTCGTTCTAATGCGCAAGTGAGCATTTTCGCGTAAAAATTCTAGCGAGTGTTTTTTAGGTTGAATAGGATATTCTTCTGGATTGGATTCACCATAAACTTTTAAGTTTTCAACTTGGATTTCTACATTTTGTCCAGCTCCTCTACTTTCAACTAAGGTACCTCTTACAGAAATAGCTGCTCCTGTGTGAATCTTTTTCAGTAATTCAGCAGGAAACTTATCTAAGTCAACAACACATTGGATGTTATTGATTGTCGATCCATCATTTAAAGCAATAAACTGGTTGTTTCTAAATGTTTTTACCCAGCCCTTTGCTTTTACTTCGTGCAAAAGTGCCTTTCCGGTAAGCAGATCGATAATTTTGGTGTGTTTCATTTTTGAATATATTTTTGTTACCTAGTAGATCAAATCATTGAATTGAAATACGAACAAATGTACTAAAAAACAATAGATATTTGCGTAAATAAGCACGTTATTAATCAAACATTAGCATGGAAAATACGCTTTTATAGAAGAAATATAGATTTGTATATTTTGTAAGGAAAAGAAGAGATGTAAAATAGTTGAAAACTATAGAAACAAAAAAGTCCGCATCGTGCGGACTTTCTATTATACTTTAAGAATTTCTTCTTCTTTTTGTACGAAGATATCATCGATTTTCTTCACATAAGCGTCTGTTAGCTTTTGTACTTGCTCTTCAGCGTCTTTACAAACATCTTCAGAAACTCCGTTTTTTTCTTCTTTTTTGATATCGTTGTTTGCCTCTTTACGCGCATTGCGTATACCAATTTTTGCTTCCTCAGCTTCAGCTTTCGCTTGTTTTACCAAGTCTTTACGTCTTTCTTCTGTTAAAGCAGGGATATTGATGATAATGTTATCTCCATTATTCATTGGGTTTAGTCCCAAGTTAGCAATCATAATTGCCTTTTCAATAGGTTGTAACATACTTTTTTCCCAAGGAGTAACGGTAAGCGTACGAGCATCTGGAACGTTCACACTCGCTACTTGTGATAGTGGAGTTTGTGAACCGTAGTAGTCTACAAAAACACCACCTAACATTTGAGGGCTTGCTTTTCCAGCACGAATATTTAATAAAGATTTTTCTAAGTGAGCAATAGAACCGTCCATTGCCTCTTTTGCACTTGCAATAATTAAATCTATTTCTTCTGTCATAACGTTTATTTATTAATGTTTACGGAAACAGTAGTTCCTACTGAATCATCTCCTTGGCAAACTTTTAGTAAATTGTTTTCTTTATTCATATCGAACACCACAATAGGTAATTCGTTTTCTCTACTCAATGTAAAAGCTGTGGTATCCATTACATTTAAACCTTTAGTCAATACGTCACTAAAAGTGATTTGTTCAAATTTTACAGCTGTTGGATCTTTCTCTGGATCTGCATTGTAAACACCGTCAACACGAGTTCCTTTAAGGATAACATCGGCATTAATTTCTACTCCTCTTAGTACCGCTGCGGTATCTGTTGTGAAGTAAGGGTTTCCTGTTCCTGCACCAAAAATAACAATTCTTCCTTTTTCTAAGTGACGAACTGCTCTTCTTTTGATATAAGGCTCAGCAACAGCTTCAATTTTTAAGGCTGTCTGAAGGCGAGTCAGCATTCCTGCGTCTTCTAAAGCCCCTTGTAGTGCCATCCCGTTGATGATGGTTGCAAGCATGCCCATATAATCTCCTTGAACGCGATCCATACCAACACTAGCTCCTGCTACTCCTCTAAAAATATTTCCACCACCAATAACAATCGCTATTTCAACACCTAAATCGTGTACTTTTTTTACTTCAGCTGCGTACTCAGCTAATCTCTTAGGGTCAATTCCATATTGATTCTCTCCCATTAAAGCCTCTCCACTTAATTTAAGCAGAATTCTTTTGTATTTCATGGATATGATATTTTTAAAGTTTTGCAAATATAAAGATTATATACTACTATAAAACAGCTTTTGCGAATTTATCCTGATGATTTTTAAAGGTTCTTGCAGCTGCTTGATATCCCAAGTCAAAAATTTCGTCCATGCGCTGTTTGTTTCGTTCAAAAGTCGAATATTGTGTGATGTGATGCGATTCAATCAACCAATCACACAAAGCCGACTGTGTTCGATTGTGATTGGCTGCCATCAGATCATAAGCGCGTATGGCCACAGAACGCAGTGAATTTAAATTCTTCTTGTCTAATTGTTCGATTGGACAAACATTGCTGCCAATTAAAAAATCACACTCTTCGCGGATTAAATCCGTCGCAAAGTTATTGAGTATTCCTCCATCACTAAACAACTGGTCATTGATCGTGTGAGGAGAGAAAATAGCGGGAAAAGCACTCGACGCTAGTATGGCGTCAATGACACGAGTATTGGGATGGAAAACGTGGATTTCCCCTTTGGCAATATCTGTAGAATTGATAACCACAGGAATGGGGAGATCGTCCAATGTTCTATTTTCAAAAATGGAAAATAAGTATTTTTCAAAGGCATTTGAATCGATTAATCCTGCTTTTTTGAAAGTAAAAAAATGCCAGTTTAAAATATTGACAGATTTGAAAAAATCGAGAATCTCCTTTGGAGATAACCCGATGGAATACAAACAAGAAACAATGGAGCCTGCACTTGTGCCTGCAAGAATTTTAGGTTTGATATCTTGATCTACTAAAAATGAAAGCACACCGGCATGCGCAATTCCCTTGTACCCCCCGCCAGATAATGCCAAACCTATTTTAGGCGTTTTCATAAATAAAGTATTGAGAGATTAGTGTTTAAAAGTTTAACTTTGAATTCAAACTAATAAAATTACACAAAAATGAATAAAGTTGACCTAAAAGACTTGAATAATAGTTTTTCTTATGCGGAGTTTCGTGCGTATGTCACGGATGCCCTCCAGAACAATCCAGAGGAATTGCAGTTGTCTGCTGATTATCTACCTTATGCAGAACTGAATGAAGCGCGTTTACATCGCTTGGATAAGACACTACGTGTTGAACCAGAAGTGGCTCTAGTGATGGAAAACCTTAGTAGTGATTACATTTGGTTGGTGATTTCGGAAAGCTGGTGTGGAGATGCAGCTCAATCTGTACCCATGTTAAACAAAATGGCTGAACTAACAGGAAAGGTCGAGTTGCGTATTGTATTTCGCGATCGTCACCTCGAATTAATGGATCAGTATCTGACTAACGGAGGAAGAGCTATTCCCAAATTGCTCATTGTAGCAAAGGATACGTTGAATGTTATGGGGGATTGGGGACCTCGTCCTGCTGATGCGGTGAAATTGGTTAACGATTATAAGGCTGAAAACGGAAAGTTTGACGAGGATGGAATTATCTTGTTGAATAAATGGTATACCAAAAATAAAGGTCAACAAGTGCAACAAGAAGTAGCAGCTTTGATGACCTCTATTGATCAATAAAATTGAAGTATCACTATTGTACAATAGGACCTACAATAGTGATATTTTTTGACAAGGACATTCCTGCTGGATTACACCCCAAAGCGCCTTCAGGAATGACTTGATCGCGTTTTTCAAAATAGTCTACCCAAACTGGAAAGGGTTCACCTGTATATTTTGAGCGATAGGTCATCGGATAAAGCGGAAAGAATTCTTTATTCTTATTGGCTGATTTGAAGGCATCGTAAATTAACTCTGAACAATAGTACTTGTTATTGGCATATAAGTAATTATCGTCATAGGGAACGCCAACTTGTTGAATAGCAAAAGTTTTTGCTGCTGGGATCATTTTCTGATACTTAGGTAACAATCTTCCCAAATACATCGTTTCAGGGGTTTTGCTCAAAAACTGATCTAGAGGTGTAATGCAAACTTCGGGCCAAGTAGCTTCAATAACTTGTAAGCTACCGTCGTGTTCAATCACCATGCCAATGTGATTGAAATTTAACCCCTCATACCCAAAAGTAACTTCGTTAATAGCATCACATAAAGGACCGCATTGGAGGTTTTGAAAGATCAAATCTCCTTCTTGAAAGACAGTCTGTTGTCCGTAGCTTATCGTGCAAAGTAAGCTGATAAGCGCTACTATTTTCTTCATAAATTTCTGTGTTTCAACAAAAGTAAAACTATCTTGCCAATATGCAATGAAAGAAGAAAAACCTTGACCTATGACTGAAAGGGATATTTTCTTGTTGTGTTAAATTTTACACAATCCAATTTTTGCCATTGTCTTGACTTGTAATTAATTGTATATTAGGAGAATTAACCATAAAAAAATACTATTATTTATGTCAAACAACATGCAATTCCCCAAGTTTAAAGAAAAATACGGAAATTACATCAACGGAAAATTCGTAGAGCCAGTAAAGGGAGACTACTTTGATTCTATTACCCCAATTACGGGAAAACCCTTTGCGAAAGCAGCTCACTCCACAGAAGAAGATTTAATTTTAGCTATTGACGCTGCAGAAAAGGCTTTTGAATCTTGGAGTCGCACATCAGCGACGGAACGCAGCAACATCTTAAATCGAATTGCTGATCGTATGGAGCAAAATTTGGACTATATCGCTCAAGTGGAAACGATTGACAACGGAAAGGCAATTCGAGAAACGATGAATGCGGATATTCCGTTAGCTATTGACCACTTCCGCTATTTTGCAGGGGTGATACGCGCAGAGGAAGGCTCAGTGGTAGAACTAGATGAACATACGGTTTCGATGATTGTCCATGAACCACTAGGTGTTGTTGCTCAAATTATCCCTTGGAACTTCCCGATTTTAATGGCTGTTTGGAAATTAGCACCAGCATTAGCTGCAGGAAACTGTGTGGTATTAAAACCTGCAGAAAGTACTCCTATTTCTATTATGGTACTCCTGGAGTTAATCGGAGATCTTGTTCCGGCAGGTGTGATTAATGTTGTCAATGGATTTGGTTCTCAATTGGGACAAAAATTGGTAACAAACCCTAAAATTAGCAAAGCTGCATTTACAGGATCTACTGCTACAGGACGCTTGGTAATGCAATATGCTACAGAAAACATCATTCCCGTTACGCTTGAATTAGGAGGGAAATCACCTAATATTTTCTTTGAATCGATCATGGATCACGATGATGAGTACCTAGATAAAGCAATTGAAGGTGCGGTGTTATTTGCTTTTAATCAAGGAGAGATTTGTACTTGTCCGTCTCGTTTACTGATTCAAGAAAGTATTTACGACAAATTTATAGCTCGTGTTATTGAACGCGTAAAAGCGATAAAAATGGGGAATCCATTAGATCCAACAACAATGATGGGAGCACAGGCTTCGAAAATTCAATACGACAAGATTAGCTCTTACCTAAAATTAGGGAAAGAAGAAGGAGCTGAAGTGTTGGTAGGGGGTGATATCCACCATCTAGGAGGTGATTTAGAAGCGGGGTATTACATCCAACCTACGTTGTTTAAAGGGCATAATAAAATGCGCATTTTCCAAGAAGAAATTTTCGGGCCTGTATTAGCGGTTACAACGTTTAAAGACGAGAAAGAAGCGATAGAAATTGCCAATGATACGCTATATGGATTAGGTGCAGGGGTATGGACCCGCGATGCGCATCAGTTATACCAAATTCCAAGAGCAATTAAGGCAGGACGCGTTTGGGTCAATAACTATCACAACTATCCTGCAGGTGCTCCATTTGGAGGGTATAAACAGTCGGGTATTGGACGTGAGAATCACAAAATGATGTTAGGGCATTACCGTCAAACAAAAAACATGTTGATTTCATACAATAAAAACAAATTAGGGTTTTTCTAAAACAGATAAAGAGATGTCAAAAGTTAGCCGTATTGATGTAACAGAAAAAGCAAAAGCACTGATTGAAGAACTACAAGCCGAAAATGGAGATTTGATGTTCTATCAGGCTGGAGGCTGTTGTGAAGGGACACAACCCATGTGTTTTGTCAAAGGAGGATATTACTTGAGACGTAAGGATGTTAAGATCGGAGAAGTTTGTGGTTTCGACTTTTGGGTGGATCGCGATCTGTTCGAATATTGGAAACACGCCCATTTTACCCTAGATGTAACAGATGGTTTTGGTGCAGGTGGTTTTTCTTTAGAAACGCCTAAGCAAAAAACCTTTACAATAACGTATCGTATGTTTACACCAGAAGAGCTGTCTCAGCTTGAGGAGGTAATTTTAAATGAATAATTGCTTTAATACGATCAAATGAGAGAGGCTACACCAACAGTGTAGCCTCTTGTTTTTTATATTGATTTAGAATCCATTACTTTTTTTTCAAACGCTTCAATGCTCCATGCATTAGCCACGTCATAGTCGCCAATCTTTGTACGGCGTAAAGCTGTTAAATGACCACCGCTTTGTAGTTTTTCTCCAAAATCAAAAGACAGTGAACGAATATACGTTAACTTGGAGCAAGCCACTCTAAAGTCAATTTCAGGTAGTGCAATACGCGTTAATTCAAAATCGGAGATTGTGATAGGACGGGTACTAATTTCAATCTCTTCTCCATTTCTTGCGTGTTCATACAAGCGCTTACCGTCTTTTTTAGATCGTCATATATAATGTTCTTCGAGTTGAATAAAAAATCACATAGAGTAATCTTTCTACTCTCCTTGGTTTGAGTTAAATCTTTGTTTTTTAAATATTAATTAATATTTATTTGTTAATGTTAATTATTTTTAATTTTTATTTTATTAAAATGTGTTTATTGTTTTTTAATTTTTATGTAAGTGTGTAAATTGGTTATTAAAAGAATAAAAGAAGTGAGTGGTGGTTGTTTTTCAAGCGAAAAAATAATCTTTTTTGACTGCTTTCAAATAAAAGAATAAAGATGAATATATTACTTGCGGATGATCACCTAATGTGTTTGGATGGCTATATATTAGCCCTAAATAATTCTGTTAACAAGTATTACACAGCAAAGAGTTGTGAGGAGGTTTATACTAAACTTTTACAACGATTAAAATTTGATGTAGCCATTCTTGGACATAATCTGGAAGCTTTTGAAGAAAAGAATATACGAACAGGGTTTGATTGTGCAAAAGTTATTCGAAGATGTTTTCCTGATTGTAAGATTATTATGGTAATCAGTCAGAAAGCCTCTATTGTGTTGTACAATATTTATAAACAAGAAATTCTCAACGCTTTAATTCTAAAATCGGATTTTACTCCTGATCAATTCAGAGCGATAGTTAACGCTGAAGGGATAAATGAGATTTACTATAGTAATGGAGTGAAAAAAGCGATTGCGCAACTTCAAAAGACCACATCACTTTTAGAATCTAAAAATAGAGAAATACTGAGTTATTTAGGGGCTGGATTTAAAGTTTCTCAATTACCGGAGGTTGTAAATCTAAGTCATAGTGCAGTACAAAAGCGGATTAGTAAAATGTTGAAAGAGTTTGACGTTCGCGATAACCTAGAGCTTATTCAAGTGGTTAAAAAACAAAATCTTTTATAGTTGTAATTCTCATTATGCGGGATTTTAACAAAAATAATATCCTAAGTATTGTTTTTGTTAAGTTGTTTATTCTTAGTTTTTTAGATAATTTTTTAGTTGTAGTTTAGGATAAAGATAAAAAAAACAAACATGCTTATTTGTTAACTAATGTAAACTTGGACAAAAAAATTATGAAATCTACTCTTATTGCCTTTTGTGTATTACTCTTTTGTTGTTTAGACAGTGTTCTTTACGCGCAGCAACACATGTTAACAGGAAAGGTGATTGATCAAAACAAGGATCCTTTAGAATTTGCTTTAGTTTATTTAGCCAGAACTGATAATGATGAATTAGCTAGTTCTGTATATACAGATAGTTTAGGTGATTTTAAAATTTCAGCAGGGAGCGGAAATTATCTATTGGTTATAAAAAATTATCAACAAGCGTTTTTGAGTGAGAAAATTGTGTTAACAGAGAATATAGATTTAGGAGTGGTTGAGGTAGATAACGCTATGCTCCTAGATGAGATTACAATAGCAACACAAAAGAAACGAATTGAAAGAAAGGCAGATCGATTGATTTTTAACGTTGAAAATTCTATTAATTCAGCAGGTGGAGATGTGCTGGATGCTTTGAGAGTAACCCCTGGTGTGCGCGTTCAAAATAACAATATTGCCATGATTGGTAAAAGTAATGCGGGCATTATGATTGATGATAGGCTTGTAGAATTATCAGGAGATGATTTGATAAACTTTTTAAAAGGCATTGCAACGGATAATATTAAAAATATTGAAGTAATTACTATTCCTCCTTCAAACTATAGTGCAGAAGGAGATAGTGGGGTGATTAATATTAATCTAAAAAAAACAACTAAAAATAGTTGGAGCAATACAGCTAGATCGCATTATAAACAAGCAATTTATCCATCATTTTCTATAGGAAATAATTTCAGCTATCAAAAAGAAAGATTTAGTGTCCTCTTAGATGTGTCAGTTCTACATAAAGAGGATGTTTATACAAATGATATAAATTATTACTATCCTACTGCGCATTGGAAAAGTGAAGTCTACAATAAAACCAAGGGATATAGTTTTGGAGCTATTTTAAATTTAGGATATAATATAACAGATAAAACTAGGTTGAGTTTTCAATACTTAGGAAATAGTACTAAACCAAAGGTGAGGCAATATGGGAAAACAGATATTTATTCCATGCAAAACAAAGAAATAGAAAAGATTCAGGAATCTTTTGGGTATATAGAAAAAGAGAATTCTAATCACGGATTTACACTTTCATTTTTTTCTAAATTAGATACAATAGGTACAAAAATCACTGTTGATTTAGATTATTTAAACTATTCTTCTGATAAACACAATGAGCAGTTTAATCAAACAAGAATCCACCATAACATAATAGAACCTTATACTCTTTGGACTAATAAAAATAATCAAGATACGGGTAATTTATCAAGTAAGTTAGATCTAGATTTTCCTATTTCTTGGGGTACATTTTCGGTCGGAGGGAAAATGAGTTTTACTAAAACGACTAACCATATTGCTATTTCAGATTCTAGTATAGAGTATTTTGGTCAAACGGACAAATTCACTTATGAGGAAAATATTCAAGCTATTTACGTTTCTGCAAATAGGTATGCACCCGAGCAAGTACATCTAGTGAGATCTAATTATTCTTCTACATTATCCAGGATAAGTTTCTTGTAATTAT
>NZ_JBMVQP010000033.1:0-40943 GCF_050522425.1 Myroides sp. C6-3
CAAACCTCACAACGAACAAACCTCACAACGAACAAACCTCACAACAAACAAACCTCACAACAAACAAACCTCACAACAAACAAACCTCACAACGAACAAACCTCACAACGAACAAACCTCACAACAAACAAAACACCTATTTCGTATACTGTTTTTCACCATTAACATAAAGCGTTCCTTCTGCGGCGTCAAAGCGATAAGTAGCATCGCCATAGCCAGTTGTGTCTTTGCGATCTAAAATAAGTGTTTTTGAACTTTCCTCAGGTAAAAACAACTCTACTTTAGACTTGTCGTCATTAAACAACACAAAAGCACTAATTACAGCAGCGCTATCTTTGTGCACCGGATTTAAGCGCATCCCTTCTTCAAAAAGTCTCAAACACTTTTGTCTCAACTCACTCCAGGTTTCTCCCGCAGCGACCAAACAACCCTTGTCATTTTTATCTCCACCAATCCGTGGCGAATTTTCAACCTGTTCTTCTTTTACTTGAACTTCTTGATCTGTAGAAGTAGGTGTATTTTTTGTTGTATTCTTACAAGCAACAAAAACCAAAACACCAAATAACAATACCATTCCTTTCCTCATAGCTATTCTTTTATCTAATTTATAATCTAAAAGGCTAAATCCTTCATAGCTCTTTACAAGCCTAATTCAGCCCTACTTTTTTTCGTAACTCCTAAGATACAACCTTTAATCAATTACCTGCATTTAAAGGAGTTACTTTACAATTATTTATGAATTCACCTGTTATTTTAACATAAAAACAAGTGTTATATACACCCGTCAATCCTTCTTATCTTTCCCCTATATTCCCAATTCTTTCCAGATTCTCTCCTTATATTTGTCTTGTAAATACAAAAATAGTACAGCTATGAGAAAATTAAAAACAATACTAGTAGGCGTCTTCAGTATGGCTACCTTGTTCTTCAGTGAAACAACACAAGCGAAAGACATCATCATTACAAAAAATGAGTTACCTCAAAAAGCACTGATGTTTATGGATACGCATTTTAAGGGTAAAGAAATACAAACAATTGAAAAAGATGACGATTTTCTATCTGTTTCATACAAAGTAACCTTTGCCGATCGCCTGGAGATTGAATTTGATCGATCTGGAGAATGGGATGAAGTGGATGGTAACGGCACTGCACTTCCTACCTCGTTTATGTTAGATCCTATTGTTGCGTATGTCAAACAACAGTACAAGGAAACAGCGATTGTAAAAATTGAAAAGAAAAGAAGCTATTACGAGGTTGAATTGCAAAACGGACTAGAGCTTGAATTCTCAAAATCAGGTACATTTAAACGAATTGATCACTAATAAAAAAAAAGAAAAATGAAAAAGAAACTAATTGCCCTAGCGCTTTTTACCGTATGTACCATAGCATTTACCGCTTGTTCTAGCGATGATGCGAACCCTGTTCATATAGAAACAATCGCTGTCGATCAATTGCCGCAACAAACCCAACAATTTATTGCGTCTGTTTTTCCCAATGCGACTATTTCCCAAGCAAATAAAGGAACGAAACCCAATTACTACGGTTCGTTCTACAAGTTGATCTTAAACAACAATATTGAGATCGACTTCGATCAAGAGGGAAATTGGACCGAAATTGAAACAACAAATCACACCGCAATTCCACAGGAATTCCTCACACAGGAAGTGCCTTTAATACAAACGTATATTGCGGAGCACTACCCTGCCCATTTCGCTGTTGAAATTGACAGAGACCGCAAGGGCTATGAAGTGAAATTAAACAGTGGATTAGAGTTGATTTTTGACCATAATCAAGTCTTTATGGGAATTGATGCAGACCTAGACAACGACGAGGAATTAATCCCCCTTAAGGACTTGCCAACAACCGCACAAACACTTTTGACAACGCATTTTCCAACATCGGAAATTGTGCTAATCAAAAAGGAAAATGACGAGGAGGACAGTACATACAAGGTATATCTAACTGAAGGATTCAAAATCGAATTCGATCTGTTGGGCAATTGGACAGAAATAGAAAGCAATCAAGGAAAAGCAATTCCTTCTGCGCTGCTTCCTGCTCCATTAATCGACTATATACAAACCCATTACACCACCTTTACCCTTCAAAGTGTGGAGAAAAAAACCAATCATTTTGAAGTTGATTTAACAAAGGGAAAACAAGAAGTAGAACTTATTTTTGACCTCGAAGGTAATTTTGTACGAGTGGATTACTAAAATCATATAACGAAAGAAACGGGTGTTTAAAAAAAACACCCGTTTCTCCTTTGTATCAGTAAGGCTTAGTACTAATAAAAAGAGGATGAACCAAAGATTCACCCTCCCGCTTTAGGTTTTGCTGCTTGTTTTACATCCAACAGCAGGATGTTCAATAAAATTGCTTCACTTTTCTATTTAATTTTCCACTTGTAAACGACAATAAAATGAAATTCAACACGATCAACTCATTATTTCAGAGGGTGCAAACCCAAAAACATCTACAAATGCACGGTAAAAGGACAAACGCGTATTAAAACCACACAGTAAACTCAACTCTTCAACTGTAAAATTTTCTTCATTATCTCGAATAAGCAAAATAGCGTACTCAACCCTTAACCGGTTCAAGTATTGCTTGAAGGTTGTTGATTGAGATGCTCTAAAGAAGCGAAGTAGCTCCGATTTTTGCAAATTCAACACAACCGCTAATTGCTCTAAGTTTAAGGACGGATTTAGGAACAAACGAGTTTCAATCAATTGATCTGTTATCATTTGGCGAATTTCATTCTCCTGCATCACTTGAACTAAATTCTCACAAGGATCGTTAATCTTCAAATGATTCAAATCAATACATTCTTGTGTTGGCCTTAGTCGACTAGATCCCCCTTCCATTTGAGGGAGCGAAACATCTAAGGTTACTTCTCCAAACAATCGATGTTTTTGCTGCATCCACTCCCTTTCCAACGCAGGATCTACGGCTTGTTGATACCTCAAAAAAGCAAATAATTTCACTTCAAACACAAAAGCTCCAATCAGTAGTAAAAGGCTACTTCCATAAAACAACTGATCGATATAATCAAGAAATAAATGAGCATAAAAATAGAGTAGGAAGAAAGACAGCGATACACAAAAGAGAACCACAATATAAAAGACAACATAGGGTCTTAGTATTTTGTATAAGCAATTGTTAATCAAACAGCAATATCCATAACATCCATAAAAAAAAGACAGGGTACCAATCGATAGAAACAAGGTTTCATGCACTAGACTCACGGCTAAGATCGTTCCCCATACCGTCACTTGATTCAAGACAAAGAGAATGAACACAAACACCGGAATACCGTGTAAAAGCCAACGATAACGCTTCAACTTCAAGAAGTACATACAGCCATTACCCAAGAATAAAAACAATACGACTTCCAAGTTAGCCGTAATAAAATACCGCTCGTAAACGTCAGATAGATACACGATTCCATGTAAACCTAAAATACATAAACTAAAAACTAACATGTTTCTTCTCCCCTTATGTTTACTTTTATTGATCCAATAAAGAAAAACATATCCCATAAAAACAACCACCACCCAATTCATACCTTTGCTTTACTTTTTTCAATGACACCTCTGTAATCAACAGGACTAAATCCCGTCAAATTTTTAAAATATTTAGTAAACGTATTGACTGATCGAAAGCCACACTCTTCTGCTATAGCCAGTATGGTCCAATCGGGTTGATTAACGAGTAACTGCAAGGAATAAATTATTCTGTGATAAGCGACTAGTTTGTAAAAAGTAGTATTCAAATAATGGTTCAGCACAAAACTAGCTTGTTGCGTCGTGCAATTCGGAATCGAACTACACAGCATATCAAGGGAAAAATCGCGTTGTAAAAAGTCTTTTCTCGTCTCAAAAAAATCTAATATTTGGTCTCCTAATTCTTGATTCTTATACTTCAGTTGATAGCGATCTACCTCGGTTACTTCCGCTACCGCTGCATCACCACCATCCTTCGCTCCCCCATTCCGTGCTGATACTAAAACAGAGAACGTTTTCTTTTCGACTTCCTTCTCCTTTTTAGTTAAAATAGCATAGGTAAACAATGAGATCATCAGAATAAGTCCCTGTATCCCAACTTGAACATGCTTAACCACAAGAATAAAAGAACTCAACTTATGGTGCATCAGATACAATTGAGCATTTAAAAGGCAGAGATTTACCACAAAGAAGAAGTGAACGATATATATATAAGCCCCAATTTTTGTACTTTGTTCTTTAAACTCCTTTTGATTTCCGTAGTAAACAACAAAATAAACAACAGCAAAAAAGTTATTCAAAGCAACCACAATCCACAAAGGAACCCAAAGGAAACTCAATACAATCAGAAGAACAGCTAAACTAGCGATTTGAAGAATTTGTGTTTTTAAGATCCCATCCTTCCCATCTTTGGCCATTCTGAAGAGTTTTAGACTAAAAACAATCGCATAAAGATTAACAATAGACGCTGTTTTGTGTGCAACTAAAACAAAGTAACAACTACTACTTAGTAACAGAGAGAAAAAAACAAATAGTAAAAAATAATAGCGATCAATCTGCAAATTAAAATTCCATTCCTCCAACTTCATCTCATCATTCTTTTTAAAATTCATACGTTTTAAGATTAGTTATCCGTGTACGAAGCTAAAGTCAATTAGCCTAGTACCAAATAAGATTAAACCATAAATACCCCCCACTATTGTTTTTTGCCAAAAACCAAAACACGCTTTCAATGAGATTGTAAAAATAATTAACAATCCTCTGCTATTTTCACAATATTTAGATTTTTCAGCTAATCAAACTTAACTTTTGTTGTGTTAATTTATGTATCAAAAAGCGCATTCCTTATGCAAAGTAACTTATTGAAACATACTTTAACAGTTCAAGTTTACTATTGTCTTTTTTTAAAAATAAAAACACTTTAAGCCCGTTATAAACAGGTTTTATTCATAAAAAACATACATATTGAAATAAAAAAAGAAAAAGCACAAGACTCGGGTGTAGAAAAACAGGTTTTAACCGTTCATCTCAAACAAAAAGCAACTAAAAAAAAAAACACACAGTTTTATTATAGAAAACCGCACATTTTCAACACTCACACAATTTATCTTAAAAAAAAACATTTCTTTAATAGAGAACAGTGAACGGTGAATGGTGAACAGCTAACGGCCGATTTTGCTAAAGTAGGTGTATTTTCTTTCTAACGACGAACAAGCAACAAAGAAGCAGAAACTCATTAACCCATAGCCTTCTACATAAAAAAACTACAATTAGAGAAAATTAAATTAACTTTTTTATTTGCTAAACTATTAAAAAGCTTATTTTTGCTCTACAATTAATAATACCCAAAATTTAATACTGTGGAAAACGCAAATGCAATTAAACTAATTAAGTTAATACAATCTGATTTAGTTACAAATGGTCTTGTGGTGGATCAAATCGTTCCAAACCTTAAGAAATTAAGAGAATATGCTTTACTAGAAGAGGTTCCGACACTAGTTAAAGCAATTAGACTTACGTATGAGCACATTGAAAATAACAACGGTTTTTTCATTGCTATTCCAAATGACGAGCCGATAGATGAAGATGAGGTAGCAGAAGAAACTGCTATTGGCACGCAAAATGACATCGAAAGTTTACAATACTTATTGTCGCTTTTTAAAGATCCTACAAACAAGCATAATATTGCTGATTTGAAAGAGTACAACGCTAAGTTTTTAGCATAACATATAAGGTCTAGGTTTACTAGGCCTTTTTTTATGATATATTTAGCATTAATTCCCTCCTAATTGTTTGAAATAATCGGCATTACCTTTATTTTAGCCCTATAAAACTTAAGTCTATATTATTATGGTTAATCTATTTAGGATTACAGCTTTTTTAGAGGGAGTATCTTTACTTCTTTTATTGTTCATTGCTATGCCCTTGAAATACATTTGGGATAGCCCGTACATGGTACAAAAAGTCGGAATGGCGCACGGTATTTTATTTATCGCCTATATTGTTTTCGCTTTTTTAATCAAAAATGAGTTAAAGTGGTCTAACAAAACCTTGTTTTTTGTGTGTATTGCCTCAGTAATCCCATTTGGAACTTTTGTAATAGAGAAAAAATTAAAAAGAGAAATTAGTTAATAAACTAACGAAAAAGTAGATCATTTACATTTTTACTACTAAAAAACAATATTTATACAATACAAAAGAGATTGTCATTGATTTTATATAATTCAGTAATCTCTGAAAAAATTGTATTTTTTTTATAAAAAATGTATATTTAAAAACTTTATAGTATATTTGCCTCGTAAACGAAACAATAATAGCTATTACAATAGAATAGCTGACAAGTGAAAGTAAAAATTAAATTATGAAAAAAATCACATTATCTTTATTAGCACTTACAGTAGGTCTTTGTGCTAATGCTCAAGACAAGCCATATAATAAGTGGTCAGTTGATTTAAATGCAGGTTTTGCTAAGCCAGCAAGAACATTAAGCTCAGGTTATGCTGCTGAGACTTTCAAAAACTTACATTTAGATGGTGGTGTTAGATATAGCATCAACAATAAAATAGGTGTAAAAGCTTCATTTGGTTACGATAAAATCGACAACTGGACAAACAGCAACTTAAATGCTCAAAGTGATTACTACAGAACAAGTTTAGAAGGAGTTGTAAACTTAGGTAGAATCTTAAACTTCGAAAACTGGACTAAAACTTTTGGATTACAAGCTCACGCAGGGGGAGGATATTCTTGGTTAAACGGAGATAACTTCTCAGGAACTGATAAAATGGGTCACTTAATGGCTGGTTTAACAGGTCAAGTAAAATTACACTCTAGAGTAGCTTTAAACGCTGACTTCACTGTAATTCAAAATACACAACAAGATAGAAACTGGGATGGTGCTTCTGCAACAAACCGTAGCGTATTCCAAGGAACTATGTTCAACGCAACAATGGGTATCTCTATCTATTTAGGAAAACAAGGTCAACATGCTGACTGGTATTCTGAAGAGTCTCAAACTCAAAATGAAATCAATTCATTAGCTAACAGAATCGATCAAATCGAGTCTATGTTAGTTGATTCTGACAACGACGGTGTTGCTGATTACTTAGACTTAGAACCTAATACTCCAGCTGGTGCTTTAGTTGATTCTAGAGGTAGAAATATCGATAAAAACAACAACGGTATCGCTGATAACATCGAAGCTTACTTCGCTGAGAAATACGGTACGACTGAGAAAATGAATGCTGATGACGCTGCAATGGTTAAAGAATTAATCAACAAAGGTTATGTAGGTGTTTATTTCGATTTCGATAAAGCTCAACCAACAAACGTAGAAGGTATCAACTTCATCGTTGCTTACATGAAAAACAATCCTTCAGCTTCTTTAGAAGTTAATGGATATGCTGATTCAACAGGAAACAAAGATTACAACCAAAAATTATCTGCTAGACGTGCAAACGCAGTGAAAGATATTTTAGTTAAAGCTGGAGTTCCTGCAGGTAAAATTACTGCTAAAGGTAATGGTATCGACGGATCACAAGCTAAAAACATCGCAAGAAAAGTTATGTTTAAAGTAAACTAATTTTTAGCGTAAATTATATTATAAAGCACAAGCGTAAAGCTTGTGCTTTTTTTTGTTTAAATGTGTACCTTTGCGTTTAAATACGCAGTTATGAAATTTGATTTAAAGTCTGACTATCGCCCTACCGGGGATCAACCTGAGGCCATCAGCCAATTGACCCGTGGCGTAGTAGACAATCAGAAATATCAAACGCTCGTTGGTGTTACCGGTTCTGGTAAAACTTTTAGTGTCGCCAACGTCATCCAAGAAGTTCAGAGACCTACCCTCGTTTTGGCACATAACAAAACATTGGCAGCTCAGCTGTATTCTGAATTTAAAAGCTTTTTTCCTGACAATGCGGTGGAGTATTTCGTTTCTTATTACGACTACTACCAACCTGAAGCTTTTATACCTGTTACGGGTCAATACATTGAAAAAGACCTTTCTATTAATGATGAGCTAGAAAAATTACGACTAAGCACCACTTCTACCCTTCTTTCAGGACGACGTGACGTTTTGGTTGTCGCCTCTGTCTCTTGTCTATACGGTATAGGAAACCCCATAGAATTTCAAAAGAATGTAATCTCCCTCGAGCTTGATCAAGAAATTAGTCGCACCCAATTGCTACACCGTCTTGTTCAAAGTTTGTATGCGCGAACAGAAGCCGATTTTTTACCGGGCTATTTCCGTATTAAAGGAGATACGATTGAGGTATTTCCAAGCTATGCGGATCATCCTTATCGCATTCACTTCTTTGGAGATGAAATTGAAGCAATCGAAGTATTCGATGCCACAACGGCTCAAGTGATTGAAAAATTTACCCGCTTAAATATTTACCCCGCTAATATGTTCGTAACTTCTCCCGATGTTTTAAACAATGCGATTTGGGAGATTCAACAAGACTTAGAGAAGCAAACGAGCTACTTCAAAGAGATCGGTAAACACCTTGAGGCAAAACGCCTAGAAGAACGCACGAACTTTGACCTCGAAATGATGAAAGAATTGGGGTATTGTTCGGGAATTGAAAACTACTCCCGCTATTTGGATGGTAGAGAACCTGGTACGCGTCCTTTCTGCTTGCTCGATTACTTCCCTGATGATTACTTAATGGTGGTGGATGAAAGTCACGTTACCATCTCACAAGTACACGCTATGTACGGAGGAGACCGATCTAGAAAGGAAAACTTGGTGGAATACGGCTTTCGATTGCCCGCCGCTTTAGATAACCGCCCGTTGAAGTTTGAAGAATTCGAAGCCATGCAAAATCAAGTGATCTACGTCTCAGCAACGCCTGCAGATTACGAATTGCAAAAAAGCGAAGGTATTATTGTAGAGCAATTAATACGCCCTACTGGACTCTTAGATCCCGTTATTGAAGTGCGTCCAACAGAAAATCAAATTGACGACCTCATTGAGGAAATACAACAACGCGTCGATGTAGATGAACGAACGTTAGTGACCACCTTAACCAAGCGTATGGCAGAAGAACTCGCTAAGTATTTTACTAAAATGGGGGTTCGTTGTCGATATGTACACTCCGATATCGATACGATTGAACGAGTAGAAATCATGCAAGACCTCCGCAAGGGACTTTTTGATGTACTCATCGGGGTAAACTTACTTCGAGAGGGACTCGATTTACCAGAGGTTTCCCTCGTGGCTATTTTGGATGCAGATAAAGAAGGCTTTTTGCGCAGCCATCGATCCTTAACCCAAACTGTAGGTCGTGCAGCTAGAAATGTAAATGGAAAAGCGATTATGTATGCAGATAAGATTACAGCAAGTATGCAAAAAACCATCGATGAAACAACTTATCGCCGAAGTAAACAAATTGATTATAATACCCAACACAAGATCACTCCTAAAGGTTTAAATAAGAAGATAAAAAACGACCTCATTAAACCTTCTTACGATGATCTTATGGTGGAACAAGTGAAAAAAGTAGCAGAAGAACAGGTGAAATACCGTTCAAAAGAAGAAATTCAAAAGCTAATCAACACCAAAAGAAAAGAGATGGAAAAAGCAGCCATGGACCTCAACTTCATGCTAGCTGCGCAATTAAGAGATGAAATTCAAATATTAAAAGATAAATTATAAGTATTCACACATGACAAATAACGATATTTTAAAGAAACTAAGAGTTGCTTTACAACTGAGAGACGAACAAATCGTGGAGATACTAGAACTCGTTGACTTTAGAATTTCTAAAGGAGAATTAGGTAATTTCTTTAGAAATGTTGACCACCCAAAATACATGGAATGTGGGGATCAAATCTTGAGAAATTTCTTAAATGGATTGGTTATCTTCTTGAGAGGAACGAAAGATGAACCTAAAAATCCAATGGATGTTTTACAACAAAACAAGGATAATATTGCAAAGAAAGTGAAAACCGACCGCCCAACAGAAGCAAAGGTATTCAACAGCAAACCTAAAGCCAACAACACTTCAGCTAAAAAACCTTTCACCAAAACGGACAAACCTAAAAATCCACTAGGTAATGTCAAGTTTAACAACGGAAAGAAAAAGTGAACAGTGAACAGTGAACAGTTAACGGTGAAAGGATCAGATAGAAGAAAAGTCAATCTTTTGTAGATTGGCTTTTTTTGTTGTTGTTTGTTGAGAGGTTGTGGCGTTGAGGAGGTAAGATTTTCGTTTTAAGAAAACAATTTCTTATTTTAGAAAAATCTACCGATACCTCATAACAGATCACTGATAACTTTTTTATTTGTTGTTTGTTGTTCTTAAACGACCAACGTCCAACAACTTACAAAAAAAATCAACTATTAAAATATTGAATTTTACTCCAAAACATCGCTGCCATTCGCTCTGCACGCCATTTTGCTTCTTCTGCAATTTTCCCTTCAAACAGTTCGTCAACGGTACGGTTAAAAATTTGTTTCCAGCGCTCAAAGTGTTCTTGTTCTACAGGTAGTTTTGCATGAGGGGGAAAAGGTCTTCCTGAATAGGTGTGTTCTTCCAGCAAAACGGTTTGCCAAAAAGCGTACATTTTTTCTAAATGGTATTCCCATTTCCCTTCTAAGCGTTCATTAAATATCGGTCCGATCAAATCATCTTGTTGTACTCTTCCGTAAAACGTATTGACTAACAATCGAATATCATCTAAGTGTTCTATATCTTTCTTCATCTTAAAATTTCTTTTAAATCCGTTCCCCTTTCCTATTAAATCTTTATCTTTACTTTATGATTACGATAACAATATTAGGTTCGGGAAAAGTCGCTCACCATCTGATTGTAAACATATTAGAGAGTGATCAATTACAATTACAACAAATATACGCAAGAAATGTGAATTCAGTTACCGATTTGGTTCCTGAAAGTAGCGTTGCAAGTGATATAGCACAATTAAAACCAGCAGATATCTTTATCATTGCGGTTAGTGATAGTTCAATTGAGGAAGTATCCAAGCAGATCAAGCTTCCCAACCAATTTGTTGTTCACACCTCAGGAACAATCCCCATGACGGCTATTCAAGTAGAACGCCGTGGGGTGATGTATATGCTACAATCCTTTACAAAAGACAAAGAAGTGGACTTCACCTCTATTCCCTTTTGTATTGAAGCTGAGCGCCCTGCGGATTTCCAACTCCTAGAGCAAGTGGCTGTCAGCTTCTCCGAACGCGTGTACAAAATCTCGTCCGAACAGCGAAAAGCCATCCACCTCGCTGCCGTTTTCGTCAATAATTTTGCTAATCACATGTTTACCCTAGGGGAAGAAGTGTGTAAAGAATTTCAAGTTCCCTTTGATATTCTCAAACCCTTAATTGAAGAAACGGCTAGTAAAGTAATGGAACTATCGCCGAGGGAAGCACAAACGGGACCCGCATCTAGAGGAGATCAAAATACAATCAACCAACATCTAAGCATGATTGCTGATCCCACAAAAAAAGAAATCTATCAACTCATTACAAAATCAATACAAAATAGATAATGTCTAAACACTTTAAAGAAATCATGAACGACATTACTACATTCATATTTGATGTAGATGGCGTCTTAACGGATGGAAAAGTTCACGTTACCAACAGCGGAGATTTATTGAGAATTATGCATATTAAAGATGGTTATGCCATCAAGGCTGCTTTAGAAAACGGCTATCGTGTATGCATCATCTCGGGCGGAAGTAACGAAGGAGTAAGAACAAGATTGAGCAACCTTGGCGTAAAGGATATCTATTTAGGTGTTTCCAACAAAGTAGACATCTTTAAAAAGTATTGTCAAGAGCACAACCTGCAAGCCGACGAGATTCTCTACATGGGGGATGATATTCCAGACTATCACGTGATGCAAAAAGTGGGACTGCCTACTGCTCCGCAAGATGCGTCTCCAGAAATTAAGCGTATATCGAAATATATATCACACAAAAATGGCGGAGAAGGTGCTGTAAGAGAAGTAATCGAACAAGTGATGAAAACACAACAGAAATGGTTTCAACACTTTGATGCTAAATACGATTAACCCCTGCACTATGCCCTATCAAATACTAAACAACTACACCTTAGTCTTAGGTTCAAACTCACCTAGACGCAAGCAGTTTTTAACCGATTTAGGTCTGACTTTTGTTGTACGTGCCTCGGATATTGACGAAGTATATCCTCCGGAACTCCAAAGAGAACAAATCACCGATTACATCGCCAAACTAAAAGCCTCTGCAATCGAACTGACTGCCGACGACGAAATTCTCATTACGAGTGATACTACCGTTTGGAGTGAGGGTAAATCGTTAGGTAAACCACAAGATCGAACAGAAGCCCTTGCGATGCTAGAACGTTTATCGGGTAAAATGCACGAAGTGATTACTTCTATCTGCTTGACCAGTACCCAAAAAAACCACTGTTTTCACGCCCTAACGGAAGTTCACTTCAAGCCCCTAACAAGAGCACAGATGGAATACTATATCGATACGTACAAACCCTACGACAAAGCAGGGGGCTATGGCATTCAAGAGTGGATTGGACTAGTGGGAATTCAACGAATCAACGGATCATATACCAATATTGTAGGTTTACCTACAACCGAATTAATGGAAGAATTAATACAGTTTATCAAATAAAATAATATGCCTGAAGGATATTTATTTAAAGCTATAATTACGGCAACAGCCATTCTTATTTACCTGATCTCGAGAAAAATTGTAACGAGTATCATTCACTCTTTTTCCAAGAAATCAGAAATGAAAGAAGGCAGGGAAGCTGTCGTTATCCGACTGTTCAACCTTCTTCTTTTGGTACTGCTCTTCATTATTATCTTCACCATTTGGGGGGTGGAAAAAGACAATGTACTATTGACTTTAACCTCTGTTTTTACGGTAATTGGCGTTGCGATGTTTGCACAGTGGTCTTTATTGAGTAATATTACAGCGGGAATTATGTTGTTCTTCTCCTTTCCTTTTCGAATTGGAGATATTATCCGCATTCAAGACAAAGATTTTCCAACGGAAGCGAGGATTGTAGATATCAAAGCCTTTTATATTTTGTTGGTCACCAAAGATGGAGAGCAAATCTCCTACCCCAACAACCTTATTTTACAAAAGGGAATTGTGATCCTCAAACCCGATCACTTTGAAACACATGAGAAAAACACACTTCAAGAATAAAAAAAACGGTTGGTAAGAGAACTTACCAACCGTTTTTTTATTCCTTGCTCTCGTGTGCAAAAGGCAAACTCCACTTGAAACGCACAGCCAATAAGCGCAGAATAATCACACTTCCTGCTGTGGTCAAGTAAATAATTTCTTGGTTGACGTGATAATGACTTAAAAAATAAAATACACATCCTCCAAAAATACACGCTGTAGCATAAATTTCCTTTTTAAAAATAATGGGAATCTGATTGGCTAGTATATCTCGGATAACACCTCCAAAACAAGCTGTAATCGTTCCTAAAGCAATGCAAAAAACAGGGTGTAAGCCCACGGATATCCCTTTAGCAATCCCAATTAAGGTAAATACTGCAATTCCAATTGTATCAAATAGAAACAGAGAGTAGCGCAAAATAGTAAAGCGTTTATAAAACACTAAGGCTAGGAAAACACCTATAAAGGTTGCGTAAAAATAGTTTAGATCCGTCAACCAAAAAACAGGGGTAATCCCAATCATCATGTCGCGTATAGTTCCCCCACCAACAGCAGTTGCAAACGCCAAAATGACCATGCCGAACAAATCCAACTTACGTTCGCGCCCCGCTAATGCTCCGGAAATAGCAAAGGCTACTGTTCCGAGCAAATCTAAAATCACAAAAAAACTAAGCATGAAAAAAATCTATTATTCTTTACTTGTACAATGACTATAGTCCTTTAGAACAAGTTCTACAAATTCTTGATTACTCATTTCCAACTTTCGCTTATCAATCCCCAACTCTGATTCCAATTTACGCGCTAACGCCTTGATCAGTGAGAAATCTTGGTTGCCTTTGTACTTGAGGTAAATCTCTTTAACTACACCGATATCCGCGTCAGATAAGCGAATTACTTGGGGGAGCAAAGGCTTATACTCCTCCTCTACTTCTTGAAAGATCGTCGTAGAAAGGTGTATTCTACTTTTCGTACTAATCACCGTTGTTCCAGCAAAGATATCACCTAAACGCTGGCTTTTATCTGTAAAAATAACACTACAAACAGCCACTACTCCATTGGAAGCCACAATATCGAGCACGCGCAAAATCCAACGCACAAAATAGTCAATGACCGTCGCTTGGTATCCATCTATTTTAATCACCTTAATCCCCAAGATCTTCTTCCCAGGCGTTAGCCCTTGTAAAAAAGTTTCAAAAAAGAAGCTATAAAAAATAAGAGGAATAGAAACGATAATCCAATACGCATTAAAAGACCAAACATCTTGCATAAAATAATTAGACAATTTAAACAGATAATCAAGGTAGTAGAACACAATTAAATACAGAATTTTAAAGATCATATCCAAGATAAAAGCGAGCATTCGTTCTCCTACAGATGCTACTTTAAAATCAATTTCTATGTTTTGTGTTGTATTTATTGTTAATTTAGCCATAATTATATTTTTAACCAATCACCGAATGAGAGAAGTTGCGTTTATTAAAAAAAACAAAGAACTCTGGCTTTCTTATGAGAAGGCACTCTATTCTTCGCAAACGCAAAAACCGGACTATCTAGCTGAATTGTATATGCAAATCATGAACGATTTAGCATATGCCAAGACTTTTTATCCAAAAAGTAAAATTACACAATATTTAAACAGTTTGGCGATACAAACTTACCAAAAAATATATAAAACAAAACGAATTGAAGAAAGTAGAATTAAACGCTTCTTTCTCTTCGATGTTCCCTTAACGGTTTATCGCCATAAGCGAAAGTTAAACTTCACGCTTTTAGTCTTCGTTATTTTTGTCGCAATTGGAGTAATATCAACACATTACGACCCTGAATTCACGCGAAATGTACTAGGTGATTCCTATGTCAACCAGACGTTAACCAACATCAAAAATGAGGATGCAATGGCCATCTACAAGTCAGGAAGTACTTGGGGAAGTTTCATAGGCATCACCGCAAACAACCTCTACGTTGGCTTGCGCTTCTTTTTATTTGGACTCACAGCTGGACTAGGAACTTTGCTTTTCCTTTTGTACAACAGCGTTATGCTGGGTACTTTTCAGTATTTTTTCGTCAATGAAAATGCGTTTATGGACAGTGTTAGGGGAATCTGGCTACACGGTGCCTTAGAGATCACCGCAATGGTAGTAGAAGCCTTTGCCGGACTTGTATTGGGAGCGAGTATGTTGTTTCCTAAAACCCTCTCGCGAATGAATGCTGTAAAAATCGGCTTTAAGGATGCCTTAACCATCTTCATTGCCACAATACCTTTCACTATTTTAGCTGGTTTTATTGAAGGTTTTATCACTAGACACGCAAAAGAAATGCCTGATGTATTAAATTATGCCATCATTCTAAGCACGTTTAGCCTGATCTTTTTCTACTTCTTTATTTACCCTAAACGACTATCAAAAAAACTAAATCTAATATAAACAATTGCTATGTTTTCACTCTTTCAAAAACGCGATTTCAGTACGCAAATCAGCGATACTTTTAATTTTTTAAAATTAGAAGGTAAGAACTATTTCAAACACTTTTTAAAAATATGTGGGATTCCCTTATTCCTCATTTTAATCTTAATCTACGTTATCGCTGATCTAGGCGTTTCTTCTGCAGTTTCTGCAAATGCATATGGTGGCTCACCGGATCGCGTCATTGAACAACTTTTTACCGAACACTGGGGAACGGCTCTACTCATGCTTCTTGGACTTATGATCATTGGGCTCGTTATGGGAATTATTTGCTATTCTTATCCTATTTTCTACATGCAAAATCTCGCTTCTGCCAATCAAGAAGTGGATCAGTCGAAAATCGGAAAGCAAATTATGGGAAAATTAGGCCAAATCATCGTTTTCTTTTTGGGAACGACGTTTATCTTTTTTCCTTTAATCATGATCATGGCCTATGTTTCTATGCTCTTGGCCTTTTTACTGATCGGGATTCCCATTCTTATTTTAATGATTCCTACCGTATACAGTGTTTTAACTCTAGCCTTTTTTGAATACCTCACTCGAAATGTAGGATTCTTTACAGCCTATGGAAATGCCATTAGATACGTGCGTTATAACTATTGGTCTATTATCGGAAATACTTTTATTTTCTATCTTATTACAACCATGATTACTTTTATTCCTTCCTTCATCATTCAGATGCTTGTTTTAGGAGGGGGTATGCTTTTTGATCCACAAAACATAGACGATCCTGCTACGATTGCTCTTGTTACTTGGGGGATTGTTTTGCTTTATTTTGTGTATATTCTCTTGGGAACACTTTCACAAAACATCATGTTTATCAATCAAGGAATCATCTTTTATAGCGAAAGAGAAAAAGAAGAAAACTTCTTCACTAAACGTAAAATAGACAGTATTGGTTCAAATAATGAGTAGATCTCTTGCTTTACTTACCCTGTTGTTGTGTCTCTTTGTTTCTGCTGTTCAGGCACAGGAACAAGGAGAAATCGACGATTGTGTAGACTGTCCAACCGCAGAAGAAGCGGATACACCTGCTCCTGTTGTCTCTCTTGTGGCAGCTGATTCACTCTATCGCTTAAACGATAAAGAAGGAACGGTTTACAACAAAAAATTTCAAACAGATTTCAAGCAGCAATACAAGGGAAAAGAAGATTTTACCTACGAAAAAACAGATCCTAAAGTAAGTGCTTGGGAGCAAATTAAGCAATCGATCAGCGATTGGTTTACGCGTAATTTCACCCGTAAAGCAGGTGAAGAATTGAGCAATTACTACTATGTAGTGATCTTGCGCATACTGGGCTTTACCTTGCTTGGGGTTATTATCTTTTACCTTGTAAGGGCCTTTATTCAAAACGATATGTATTGGCTCGTAAAGAAAAAAGCCAAGAAAATTAATGCCTTTGAAGATCTCTCAACAGAAGATTTCCGCTCAACCAATTTTGAATCCCTTATTGCGGAGTCTACCGCAGCTCAAAACTATCGTTTGGCCATCCGCCTTTACTACCTGTGGTTGTTACAACGCCTACAAGAGGAAAACAAAATTACCTGGGCTCCCGAAAAAACCAATGCCGATTATAACTATGAACTTCAAGAAAGCTGGGAAAGAGAACAGTTTACCTATCTTTCTTACCTCTATAACAACATTTGGTATGGAGAACATGAAATCGCAGAAGCGGATTTTTTCAAAGCGAAGAAATCCTTTGATACAAAACTAAAATCCAATAAACCATGAACAGCTCCTTAAAAAAGTTTGGCCTTGCCTTATTGGTTTTAGTTACCTGTGTTTTTCTCTATGAAAGCGGCAAGAAAAAACCAATCAATTGGTATGAATCGTTTAGCAATCGCGATAAAAATCCCTATGGATTGTACATCTTTGATCAAGAGATTCAACAACTTCTCGCTCAAGACACCCTCCTGCGATTTAACGCTTCTATCTACGACTTTTTGTCTGATCACTTGTATGATACCCTACAGCCGACGAACCTAATCATTTTAGCTGATCGATCGGGTGACTTAGATGTCTATACCGCAGATTATCTCAAAGACTATATAGAAGAAGGCAACACAGCAATCATCTTACAAGGAAGTTTCAACAATATGTTCCTAGATGTATTCGGATTAGAAGAGGACTATATCTATTCCTCCCTTAGAGGAGATACTCCCGAAAATACCATACTCGAGTTAACCAATGAGCAGCTGACGAAGCAAAAATTCACTGTTCGCAATGCGGATTATTCCAATGAATTTATGATTGTCGATAGTTTAAAACACAACATTGACATTCTTGGGTATAAGACAATTCAAGACACGATCAAGCAAGTGAACCTCGTTCGCGTCCGCCAGGGAAAAGGGGAACTCATCTTGGGCTTAGACCCTATTATACTGACCAATTACTACTTGCTGAGTAGTAATAATCACTTGTATGCAGAAGGGCTGTTTTCTTATTTACCCCATCAGAAAACCTACCTATACGGACAAGAAGCCCATGAAAAGCAAAAAAGTAGCTCTCTTTTGCGCTTTATTTTTGCCAATACAGCACTCAAATGGGCTTGGTATTTCTTTTTATTAACGCTTCTTGTGTTTACTCTATTTACCGCTAAGCGAAGACAACGCATTATTCCCCTGATTAAACCTGTAAAAAACACAACGATACAGTTTACCAAAACTGTTTCAAACTTGTATATCCAATCCAAAGATTACAGTGATTTGATGCACAAGAGTATTATTTATACCTTAGAGAAAATAAGGCGAAATTACCTTATTGAAACCACTCATTTAGACGAGAATTTTGTTCATTATTACCAGCTCAAAAGCAATAAAAACAAACAAGATATCTTAGCGTATGTTCAATTTGTCAACACGTTTAGACAGCAACAACACCCCGCTACAGAAGCAGATCTTGTTCAACTGAATCGATTAACTGAAAAAATAGTAGACTAAAATACAATGGAAAACATTCACGATAATACCCCAGACCCAACGCTCAACCCTACATCGGAGCAAGTACAAGACCAAACAGCAGCTGCGCAAGAAGAGACTGTTGAACCGCAAACTGAACCGCAAACTGAGCCACATGTCGAGGCATTGGCTTTTGAATCGCGTTTAGACCTCGGTCCCTTAGCCGAGAAAATTGCAGCAATCAAGCACGAGATCAACAAAGTAATTGTAGGCCAACACAAAACCATTGACCGCTTACTCGTTGCGTTGTTAGCCAATGGACACATCTTGTTAGAAGGGGTACCTGGAGTAGCTAAAACACTAACGGCTAAAGTATTGGCACAAACAATTGACACGACGTATAGCCGAATTCAATTTACACCAGACTTAATGCCTTCGGATATTTTGGGAACCTCCGTTTTCAATATGCAAACGTCTACCTTTGATTTCAAGAAAGGACCTATTTTTGCCAACCTAGTGCTTATTGATGAAATAAACCGCGCCCCTGCAAAAACACAGGCTGCTCTGTTTGAAGTAATGGAGGAAAGACAAATTACCATTGACAACTTACAATTCAAAATGGACCTCCCTTTCTTAGTCATTGCTACCCAAAACCCAATTGAACAAGAAGGAACCTATCGTTTGCCAGAGGCACAATTGGACCGTTTCTTATTTAAGATTGAGGTCGAATACCCTAATTTAGAAGAGGAAATCAATATTTTAGCCAAAGAACACGCCCTTGTAGGACAGCCTAAAACAGCGCAAATTGAACGCGTGATTACCCCTAGCGAAATCGTTGCCTTTCAACAATTGGTCAAGCAAATCGTCGTAGAAGACAACGTAATGGAATACATCGCTAAGATTGTACACCACACGCGTACAAATCCCCTGTTGTACTTAGGAGCTTCTCCTCGTGCATCTCTTGCTATTTTGAATGCAGCAAAGGGATATGCTGCCATTAACAACCGCGATTTCGTTACACCAGAAGACATCAAAGAAGCCGCTTACCCTGTGTTAATTCACCGCGTGATTGTAGCGCCAGAACGCGAAATGGAAGGAGTTACAGCGCACGATATTATTCAACAAATTGTGGAAGCAATCGATATTCCGAGATAAAAGAGGACATGATGAAAAACCTTTTCTTACTCCAACGCGTGTACTATGGATGCAGTATCGTAATTGTGCTGTTCATCCTCTCTTTTTTATTTCCCCTCTTATACTCAATTACGTGGGGCGTCGTTGGCGTGGGATTTATTCTGATCTTAACGGATATAGCAGCCTTGTTTAGGGGAAAAGACAAGCTAATAGCCCAGCGCCATTTACCCGAAAAACTGTCGAATGGCGATGAGAATAGCATTAAAATAAAGCTGCAAAACAAGTATTCCTTTGGTATAAACTGTGAAATAATAGATGAGATTCCCTTTCAGTTTCAACAAAGAGACTTCTCTATTCAACAGCAAATAGCAACAGAAGAAGAAATAGACCTAGCGTATCATCTCATTCCTAAAACAAGGGGTGAATACCACTTTGGCAAATTAAATGTCTACGTGAGTTCGCCTTTGCGCTTAATTGCCAAACGCTATATCTTCTCTGAAGGTCAAATGCTCTCTTGTTATCCCTCGTTTATACAAATGAGAAAATACGACTTGATTGCCTTTGCTAAAAACAAATATGCCTTTGGCTTAAAAAAGATTCGAAAAATCGGCAATACAACCGAATTCGAACAAATTAAGGAATACGTTTCTGGTGATGATATTCGAACGATCAATTGGAAAGCCACTGCAAAGAAAAATGAACTGATGGTCAATCAGTTTCTCGACGAGAATACAGAAACCGTTTATTCAATTATCGATAAAGGGCGTTTAATGCAAATGCCTTTTGAAGGAATGAGTTTGCTAGACTACGCCATCAATTCAACCCTAGCGATATCGAACGTTGTATTGAAAAAGAACGATCGCGTGGGTATGATGACCTTTTCTAAAAAGGTTGAAAACACTATTGCGGCTTCAAACAAGAGACCCCATCTCCAACAAATCATCAGCAACTTGTACAACCTAAAGACAAACTTTAGCGAGAGCGACTTTGGGCATCTCTACAGTGCCGTTAAACGACATATTACACACCGAAGTTTGTTGTTGCTCTACACCAATTTCGAATCCATTTCGAGCTTAAACAGACAACTCCCCTACCTTCGAGCCATAGCTAAAAGTCATGTTTTAGTTGTTGTGTTTTTTGAAAATACCGAGTTGAAACAACTCACGCAAAAACCAGTAAAAAATACAGACGACATTATAGATAAAATTATTGCAGAAAAATTTAACTTTGAAAAGCGATTAATCGCCAGTGAATTGACTAAATACGGCATTCAAAGTATCTTGACCACGCCTCAAAACTTATCCATTGAAACGATTAATACGTACCTTAAAATCAAAGCAAAAGGTTTCTAAACTATGAGTACAAAAAAAATAGAAAGCGTTCAAAATCCCTTGATAAAATCCATTCTTCAACTACAGGAAAAAGCGAGAAATCGAAAGAAGGAAGGGCTTTTTATCATCGAAGGAGCGCGTGAGATTGAATTAGCCCATGCTGGAAACTATCAATTGGAGACGATCCTATTCTGTCCGGAAATCATTGATTTTAGCCGCTTGCGTTCTTTTTTAACAAGAGACACACAATGCATTGAAATCTCCAAGGAAGTGTATCAAAAGCTAGCCTATCGCGATTCAACAGAAGGGGTACTTGCCCTGGCTAAAGTAAAAACGCATACCTTAGCGCAACTCAACTTACCAGAGCATCCAATTATCCTCGTGGCTGAAGCTACAGAAAAACCTGGAAATATCGGTGCTATGCTACGCACAGCTGATGCGGCACATGTTGATGCCGTTATCATAGCCAATCCGCGAACCGATCTGTACAACCCCAACATCATACGATCTAGCGTTGGCTGCTTGTTTACCAACCAAATTGCAGTAGCCACAACAGAAGAAGCCATCGCCTTCCTCAAAGAACACCGAATCAACACCTATGCTGCTACCTTACAAAACTCTTGCAGCTATCACACCCAAGACTATACCACCGCTACTGCTTTTGTTGTTGGTACGGAATCAACGGGATTGACAGAACCGTGGCGAACAAGTAGTACGCAAAATATTATCATCCCGATGAGTGGGGTTATTGATTCAATGAATCTATCCGTAGCTGCTGCTATCTTGCTCTTTGAAGCGAAGAGACAACGCAATTTTAACTAAAGACACCGTTCTTTTATCTCTTATTTTCCCAGCAAAAAGTATTCTTTTAATCATGTGTTTTATTGCGTAACTTGCAAGTAAAAACACTTTAATATGAAAAAGAATTTAATTGTTATTACCGGTGCTAGCTCTGGTTTTGGCGTTGAATTAGCAAAAGCATTTGCACAAGATGGCTATCCTCTGCTATTGCTAGCCCGTAGAATTGAAAGAATGGAAGCCTTAAACCTTCCTAACACCCTTTGCAAAAAGGTGGATGTTACTGATAAACAAGCCTTTGAAAAAGCTGTACGAGAAGCAGAATCACTATATGGTAAAACGGACTTGCTGATCAATAACGCCGGTATTATGTTGCTAGGTGACTTGGCCATTCAAGATACAGCCGAATGGAAAAAAATGCTTGATGTCAATGTTCTCGGTGTCATGAACGGAATGCAAATTGTAATGAATGACATGAAGGCAAGACAACACGGAACCATCATCAACATTTCCTCTATGGCTGGTGTGATGCCTTTTGGCAATCACGCTGCTTATTGCGCCAGTAAATACGCTGTAAGAGGCGTTACACAAACCGCACGTTTGGAACTAAGCCCACACAACGTCCGCGTTATTGTAGTAGAACCAGGAGCAGTTGAAACAGAATTATTGAGCCATACCACTACACCCGAAATTATCGCCAATTACGAGAGCTGGAAACAATCCGTAGGAGCCGTTAATATTACTGCTGCTGATGTAGCAAAAACGATTAAGTTCACCTATGAGCTTCCTCAAGCAGTACTCATTAGAGAATTGTTAATTTCCGATACCAAGCAAGATGCCTAAACACACTTCTAGAATAAATTTAGACTGTTGCTAACAATAACGCAACAAGCTCAACGTTTTTAGTTAAGAGAATTAATATGTTAATCTCGCTTTGTAGAATACATTTTTTATTTATATTTGATTTTTATTAATTTTTCCTTAACATTTAAACTTAAATAGACTAAGCGATTATGAAAAGAAGCAACTCATTATTTCAACTATTCATCCTTACTATACTCCTTACTTTTACCAACGTTGCAATGGCGCAATATAACTACGATCAGCGTCTACACTACAATTACCCGTGGAAAGTAAATGTTCAAATGAGTATGATTAACACGAATTTTGATTGGAATGACGTCGCTAATTTTGACGAATTGAAAGCCGCTTCTCTTCCTAAAGTATCGTTGGAGTATTATGCAGGACACAATATTAGCTTTAAGTTAGGTGTTGTCTCTAGTGAAATAAAAGCGGATGATCTTGTCAACGGAAGAGTAGCGAAAGACAAATTTAGTGTATTTGCAGTAGATGCAACAATGGTTTACAGCTTAGGTGGCTTAATGAACATTCCTATTGTAGATCCATATGTAGAGGCAGGATTGGGGTATACACACTTCAACAAAGACGACAAAGCCATGTTGAACCTAGGTGGTGGATTGAATATTTGGTTATCTGATACAAAACTCTTTAGAAGAGGACAATATAACCACGATATGTTAATCAATCGTTTTGGACTAAACTTAGAGGTTTTAGGCAAAAAGAATCTAAGTGGAGGGCCAGGAAGTAACCTTCAAATTAACGGAGGGGTATTCTTTGTTTTTTAGGTTTAAAAAAGTCAAGTAAAACAAACACAGCGTATTAAAAACGCAATGAAACATAATGTAAAAAAGACAACAGTAGGGATGTATTTGGATACATCCCTACTTGCATATAATGCCATTTTTTCATAACTTTAATCGAACGTTATTGATGAATAGTAGTATGACAGAAGCAGAAATTGAATTAGAAAATAAGGCAATAGCAAAAGAGTATAAGGAGTTACTGAAGATCAGTTATCAAACTTTATCGGATGCTGATAAAAAATTAATACGCAAAGCGTTTGACGTTGCAGTAGAAGCCCATAAAGATCAACGCAGAAAATCGGGCGAAGCGTATATCTTCCACCCTATTGATGTAGCAAAAATTGTCGCTTCTGAAATTGGATTGGGGGCCACATCCATCGCGGCGGCCTTAATGCACGATGTCGTAGAGGACACCGCCATTACCGTAGAACAAATTGAAGAGTGGTTTAATCCCAAGATTGCAAAAATCGTTGAGGGTTTAACCAAAATGGCGATGTTAGAGCCTGACTCCCATATTTCAATGCAGGCGGAGAATTACCGCAAGATGTTGTTAACCCTAAACGACGATGTTCGCGTAATCTTAATCAAAATTGCCGATCGTTTGCACAATATGCAAACCATGGAGAGTATGGTGGATTACAAACAGGCCAAGATCGCCTCAGAAACGCTGTATATCTATGCACCTCTCGCCCATCGCTTGGGGTTGTTCAACATTAAAACCAAACTCGAAGACCTTGGATTGAAATACACAGAACCCGAAGTGTATCAAGACATCGTCAACAAAATGAAGGAAACGAAAGAGGAACAAGAAGCCTATATCAAATCTGTTTCTGATATTTTACGAGAATCTCTAGATGAAGAACACATCGAATACTCCATGAAAGGACGCCCTAAATCTATTTACAGCATTCGCCGTAAAATGAAAGCGCAAAACGTAACCTTTGATGAAGTGTACGACAAATTTGCCCTGCGCATTATTTATAAATCTACACCACACGAGGAGAAATTTATAGCCTGGAAGATTTACTCCATCGTTACGGATCACTTCCGCCCTAGCCCTAGCCGATTGAGGGATTGGATCTCCTCACCTAAATCAACAGGTTACGAAGCGTTGCACATAACGGTAATGGGACCTAAAGGACGCTGGGTAGAAATTCAGATTCGCAGTGAACGCATGGACGAAATTGCAGAACAAGGCTATGCCGCGCACTACAAATACAAACAGGGCGTAACAGAAGAAAATAGCTTAGACCTTTGGTTAAATCAACTCAAAGAAGCTTTAGAAAATGCAGAAACCAATGCCGTTGATTTTGTTGAGGACTTTAAGCTAAGTCTCTATGCCAAAGAAATTTATGTCTTTACACCTAAAGGAGAGATTAAATCGCTTCCAAAAGGTGCAACTGCCTTAGACTTTGCCTTTGCTATTCACTCGGAAATTGGATTAAAAACAAGAGGAACACGCGTAAACGGTCGACTAGTTCCGTTAAACCACATTTTATCCAGTGGAGATCAAGTGGAGATCATCACTTCCGAAAGCAAGAAACCCAATGTCAACTGGCTGGACTATGTTACCACGAGTAGAGCACGCAACAAGATTAAGAGTTCTTTAAACGAAAATACCAAGAAAATTGCCGATGAAGGAAAAGAACAATTGCAGCGCAAACTCAAACACTTAAAGATAAACCTAGACGAAAATACAGTGAACGAAATGGTCAACCATTTCAAACTCAAAACAAGTCAAGATTTATTTTACCGCGTGGGTGCGGGTATCATTGACAACAGTCAGCTCAAAGAATACGCATCGAAGCGAAACAATACGCTGTTTAACTTTTTCAAAAAGAGCATCAAGCGAACTCCTTCTACCCCCGTACATCAGGAATCGGAAGACAAAAGCGCTTTGGACTTGTTGGTGTTTGGAAAAGACAAAGAGAAGTTGGACTATAAACTAGCGTCTTGTTGTAATCCGATACCTGGAGACGATGTTTTTGGTTTTGTAACCATCAATGAAGGAATAAAAGTACACAAAACAGACTGCCCCAATGCCATTAGTATGCGTTCAAATTACGCCTACCGCATTATGCAGGCTAGCTGGATTGCGTCTTCTTCTTCGCTAAACTTTGAGGCCGCGATTAATATTACAGGGTTAGATTCGGCTGGTTTAACAACGGAAATCACCAAGATCATCATGGAAAGTAAAGCTGTAAATATTAGGAGTATTGCCTTGAGTGAAAACGCAGGACTCTTCAAAGGTTCCATCACGGTCATTGTACCCAATAACGACATTTTGAAAAAAATGATCACCAATATCAAGAAAATTGAAGGAGTGGATAAAGTAACGCGCGTAAATACAAATTAAACAGCATACTTTGACCTACTTTTAAAAATATAAAAACATAATCAATCAATTAATTTTCTCACAAGAGAAAATACAACTATATTTGCATTTTAGTATTTAGTTATGGGAAGCGAGAATAATCAAGAAATAGTAAAAAACGTATTCACTAAATTTTTAGAAGAAAGAGGGCATCGAAAAACGCCTGAGCGATACGCAATTTTACAAGAAATTTACGATAGTGAAGAGCACTTTGATATCGAGTCTTTGTATATCAAAATGAAAAATAAAAACTATCGAGTAAGTAGGGCTACGCTGTACAATACTATTGAAATTCTATTAGAGTGTGGCTTGGTTCGAAGACATCAATTTGGACAAAATCAGGCACATTACGAGAAGTCGTATTTTGACAAACAACACGATCATATCATCTTGACAGATACAGGTGAAGTGATTGAGTTCTGTGATCCTCGTATTCAAACAATTAAAAAAACAATAGAAGATATTTTTAATATTGAGATTCACAATCATTCTCTTTATTTCTACGGTGTTAGAAAATCGAATGATAAAGAATCTGAATCCTAAACACAACTAATTTAAAACTTTAACAACACAAAAGAATGGCGGTAGATTTACTACTTGGCTTGCAGTGGGGTGATGAAGGTAAAGGAAAAATCGTGGATGTCCTTACTTCAAAATACGACATTATTGCACGCTTTCAAGGTGGACCAAATGCTGGACACACCTTAGAATTTGACGGGATTAAACACGTGCTACGCACAATTCCTTCTGGTATTTTTCATCAAGAGGCAATCAACATCATCGGAAACGGTGTGGTAATTGACCCAGTTGTATTCATGAAAGAGATTGAAGGTTTAGCACAATTCAACATTGATTTTGTCAATCGTTTATTGATCTCGAGAAAAGCGCATTTAATTCTTCCTACACACCGTTTACTTGATGCTGCTTCTGAGGCGGCTAAAGGAAAAGCAAAAATCGGTTCTACTTTAAAGGGAATTGGTCCAACGTACATGGACAAAACCGGTAGAAACGGCCTTCGTGTTGGAGATATTGAGTTAGAGGATTTCGAACAAAGATACCGCGCATTAGCTGATAAACACGAATCAATGATTCAATTCCACGATGTGGATATGCAATATAACTTAGCTGAATTAGAAGAAGAATTCTTCCAAGCAGTAAAAGAATTAAGACAGTTAACGTTCATCGATAGTGAAGCGTATTTAAATCGCGCATTGAAAGAAGGAAAAACAATCTTAGCAGAAGGTGCTCAAGGGTCCTTATTGGATATTGATTTTGGTACCTACCCTTTCGTTACTTCTTCGAATACAACTGCTGCAGGTGCTTGTACGGGGTTGGGTATTGCGCCTAACCGTGTAAAAGAAGTATTTGGTATTTTCAAAGCCTACACTACACGTGTTGGAAGCGGGCCTTTCCCTACGGAATTACACGACGAAGTAGGAGCTACTATGGCTTCTGTAGGACGCGAATTTGGTTCTGTAACAGGTCGTGCAAGAAGATGTGGATGGCTGGACTTAGTGGCGTTAAAATACGCTGTTGAAGTGAACGGGGTTACTGAACTTTACATGATGAAAGCAGACGTTTTATCTGGTTTCGAAACTTTAAAAGTTTGTACAAAATACACGTATAAAGGAGAAGTCATCAACTACCTTCCTTACAATATCGAACCTGAAAACGTAGAACCTATATACGAAGAGATCAAAGGATGGAATGCTGACTTAACAGGTATGACGTCTTACGAACAACTGCCTATCGAATTAAAAGAGTATATTCAATTCATTGAAAACTACCTTGAAATACCGGTAAAAGTTGTTTCTGTTGGTCCTGATAGAACACAGACAATTGTAAAATAATACAAAATCCCACTTCCATAAGAAGTGGGATTTTTTTTTACATTCTTTTGTTAGCTATAAGCGTTACGGTTACTACTTACCCGTAAATCACGCCGCGATGCCACTGTGGATTATTCGGTTTATTGACATCAATGAGATCCTCAAAACCAAAAGCCTCATTGATCGCCGCTTCACTCAACCATCGGCTGTCTATGGAAGGATTTTGAGCTTTCACTTGTTTAATTTCAGCTTTCAGTAAAACAGGATCAAAACAATTGAGGGTCAATTCCTTGACATTGCTTGAATCGATAGCTCCATAGTTGGAAGAAATATGCGTAAACTTAGCCAAAGCAGCATAATCATAATTAGGTCCACGCTCCGGATCATTGGATTTGATGTATTGCGCTATATCCTTTTTCAATTGGGTCAAAGCACCATCTGTTATATTGCTTGTAAAATCGAAAATAGATCTATTGGTCGTTGTATTGGCATAATCTCCCATCACCTCAAAATAAACAGCGCTCATAGCAGGTGGAACATCTTCACGTGAAGAGCCTAAACGAGCTTTGCCAGAGGTAGAAGAATCTTCCTTAAAAACAACGTTATCCCCTAAGAGAGCAGTCCAAATTAAATAATGTGTACTACCCGAAAATTGATCCGATACGGTGTTTTTAATTGTAGCAACATCCGCTTGTAAGTCCGCTACTTCTTTTACAGCTTTACCGAGATAAATATTCTCGATACCACCACCATATCCTCCTCCTACATCGGAATGAGCTCCAGGCACAAAAATCTCCTTTACCTTATCGGAATACTCGTTTTTAATATCCACTAAGGCTTTAGCCCCGTTGTGGTATTGAACGCTAGTGAGCGGAAAATAACCTCTTGTTTCATTAATTGCCGTAAGGTGAAGCAAGCAATCTACGCGTTCTAATTCACTTGAGGTAAAATGAATATTTGGCGATCTAAGAAGCAAAGAGACCACCGTATCAAAAATACCTAAGAACTTAATTCTCACATTAGGATAAGCGAGGGCTTTTTTCGAAAAGTCACGGGCTAAAGTAGATCCCCTACTAAATCCAAAAACAAGAAGCTCAATCTCGTCCGCTTCGTGTAGTTTTTGATACGCCTTAATAAAGTTAGTACCCTTTTCGAGTTTATCCATATAAGAGTAGCCGCTATACCCTGGAGGATTTTCTCCTGTACCCTTCGCTATTGAAGAATCATCCATATTATCACGCGTCCCGACTCCTTCAATGTACACGCGATCATCGACGGTACAACACTCAAAAAGTCGCCCTATATTCGTTACACGACCAAATTTATTAGGATCATTGGCTGAATTAATTCTGTTATTTCCCGTTCCGTCAAAAAAGACAGCAGCGGTATAACTCGTTTTTGCTTGTTCTGTTTTCATAATAAGTATTGATTTAAAATTGGGATCCCTCCCCTGCTCTATGCACTTGGCATTTCACGCATACACCGCTCCTCTTCACCAAAGGAAGACAGAACCACTAGGCCAAGCATAGCAGCCCCTACCGCATTACACTTGAACGCGGGGAAGATCCGTAGTTTTCCTTGCACCAAAGCCAGAAAGCAAAGCCAGAAAGCAAAGTCAGAAAGCAAAGTCAGACTAGGTATAAGACCGTGATTGGAATACAGCTGCAGTCTGCTTCTATCTAGCTTATACCCTTGCTTCTACTTAGCATCTGTCGCTTCATGCACAGAAACATAACTGTAAAATAAATTGATTGATTCACTATCGCGTTCAACATACAAGAACGCAATACACAGGGAAAAACACTTCCCTTTTCTGTGTGCAAGCACACCTTTTTTCCTTTTCAATCCTCTAGAAATAAAAGACGGCTCCACTAGTAAAACACCGTACTTTACCTTCTATTGAAAGTAACCTGATCGATGGCTAGCCAAATTAGTATACTGCGCTAAATAGAGCAATTTTTATACCAAAAATTGTGCTATTTACTATTGTTTTTTACACGAATGTTACTTGGCTTTTAAAAGACCTACACAATTCCTATAAAGCAACGACCCACACACAAATAAATTATTCCCAACTCAAATCGAACTTCGTATATTTTGTTTAAATTTGAACAAAAATAAAGACTTGAGAACATTATATTTCTTTATCCTATTTACTTTAGTAAGCTTTTCTAGTTTCAGTCAAGATAAAAACAAGATTATTATTCATCACGCGGATTTATCAGATCGAAACCAAGCAGAGTTGCCCGACGCTACCCTATTAAGGGGTAATATTACAGCCGAACACAACGGAATAATACTCAACTGTAATACGGCCTACTATTTTGAAAAGGAAAACTATATCAAACTATTGGGCGATGTGCGAATGAATCAAGGGGATACGCTATTTCTAGACAGTAAATATGCGGAGTACAATGCCATCAATGGTTTTGCCTATGCGGAGGGGGATGTTATTGTTCGTTCACCGGATTCTACCTTAGAAACCGATACACTTCGCTTTAACCGCAACGAAAATCTAATTTACTACAATACACCTGGAACAATTGTCAACAAGGGAAACACCTTAAAAAGCAAGGCTGGGAAATACTTATTGACGGAGAAAAAGTTTCAATTTTTCACGGCGGTTACCATTACCACCACCCAAGGTACCATTGTAAAATCCAATCACTTAGATTTTTATGAAGTTCCCGAACACGCCTATGTCTTTGGTCCGTCGACCATAACCAATGAAGACGATTATATCTACACGGAAAACGGCTATTACGACGTCAAGCAAGACTTGGGTAAAATGGTCAAGAATTCTTATATATGGTACGATCAACGGAAAATCGAGGGCGATTCTATTTACTACAACAAAAGCATCGAATTTGCCTCAGCAACCAATCACGTTCGCATAACGGATACCATTAACAAGTCCAAAATAACAGGGCATTACGCAGAACTTTACAAGCTCCAAGACTCCACCTTTGTTACCAAAAAGGCATTGGTCAGCATGTTAACGGAAGAAGGCGACTCGGTCTATTTCAGTGCGAAGCGAATTGTATTGACGGGTCCCGAAAAAAAACGCATAATCCGCGGTTATCACGATGCTCGAATCTTTAGAGATAGCATGAGTGGAAAAGCAGATTCAATCCATTGGAGTGAAGAACTCGGATTAACACAGATGATTGGTCGTCCGGTTCTTTGGAATGGCGACAGCCAAGTAACCGGAGAAGTCATGCATATGTTGAGTAATCTAGAAACCAAACAAATGGATTCCCTTAAAGTGCTAAACAATGCCTTTATTGTAGAGAAAGACACCTTAGGCACGGGGTATAACCAAGTAAAAGGCGTGAATCTCTACGGAAAATTTGTCGACAACAAGCTCAACGAATTAGACTTAGTCAAAAATGCAGAGATGATCTACTACGCCTATAATGAAAAAAACGAATTCATCGGTATAGACAAAGGCATTTGCAGTCACATCAATGTTGGCTTTAGCGACAATGAAATCAGCAGTGTAACCCTATTTGTGGCACCAGAGAGTCAGCTCTACCCCGATCATATGCTGCCAGAGAATGCGCGATTCCTCAAGGATTTCGTTTGGCGAGGCGACGAGAAAATAAATTCACTCGCAGATATCTTCAGTGAGGAAGAAATTCAAGAGGAAGAAGACCAAAAAGAAGAGCGATTACAAAAACAAAAAGAGGCAGAAGAACCGATGGAAATTCAGAAAGAAACGCTTCAACCGGTTGCTGAACCTCAACAACCTTTGGTTGTGAAGAAAAACTCCAAATAGAAATGAAAGAAGATTTTTTTAAATATCAAGCACAGACATCACCCAATCCGTTAGCGATGGAGATTTCCCACGCAAAAGGGTCTTACATATACGACAAAAACGGAAAAGCATATTTAGATTTCGTTGCAGGTGTTTCTGCCTGTACCTTAGGACATCAACACCCTAAAGTAAACAACGCGATTAAGGAGCAATTAGACAAGTATTCGCATGTAATGGTTTACGGGGAATACATCCAAGATCCCGCTGTAGAATTCTGTAAAATACTAGCAGAGAACATTCCTGCACCACTGAATAGAACATACTTGGTTAATTCGGGTACGGAAGCAACAGAAGGCGCCTTAAAATTGGCAAAACGCGTAACAGGAAGGAGTCAATTGATTTCTTGTTTTAATGCATACCACGGCAATACGATGGGTTCTATGAGCGTTATGGGATTTGAAGAGCGAAAACGCGCTTTTCGCCCCCTACTTCCCGACGTTGATTTTATTCACTTCAACTGCGTAGAAGATCTAGAGAAAATAACGACCAAGACGGCGGGTATTATTTTAGAAACGATCCAAGGTGGCGCTGGATTTGTAGAGCCTTTTGACGGTTTCCTTACCAAAGTTAGAAAGCGCTGTGACGAAGTGGGTGCCTTGATGATTGTCGATGAGATACAACCGGGATTCGGACGTACAGGGAAGCTGTTTGGCTTTCAAAATTACGATGTTGTTCCCGATGTCATTGTCATGGGTAAAGGAATGGGTGGAGGAATGCCCGTTGGTGCATTTACCGCTAGCGATGAACACATGAACCTCCTCTACGACAACCCCAAATTTGGACACATCACAACCTTTGGGGGTCACCCGGTGATCGCCGCAGCAAGTTTGGCAACGCTAAAAGAATTAGTAGAAACGGATCTTATGGCGCAAACGCTAGAAAAAGAAAAGCTTTTTAGACGTTTACTTGTTCACCCTTTGATCACGGAGATTCGAGGAAGAGGACTTATGATTGCCCCTATGACACCAAGCAGTGAGATAACAAACCGCGCAATCGTCAAATGTCAAGAAAAAGGATTAATTTTGTTTTGGTTATTATTCGAAGGGAAAGCAATACGCATTACTCCCCCGTTGACCATTAGCGAAACTGAAATAAAAGAGGGGTGTGCTATTCTTTTAGAAGCTTTAGACGAAGTACAAAAAGAGTTAGGATTATAACTTTACAATTAACGCAGTAAACAACAGCAATGGATTTCAATAAAAACGAAGAAGAAGAAAACAACTTATCACTTGCTCGTTTTGAGTCGATGCTCAAGACGAATAAGATTTTGTTTTTTGATTCGGAAGAGTTTGAAAATATCATACTACATTACCTGGATTCAGGTAAAATCAATTTGGCCAAAAAGGCGCTTAAATTAGCGTTGGACCAACACCCTACTTCCATCGGATTAAAATTGGTTGAAGTAGAAATACTAATCTTTCAAAACAAACTAGAAGCAGCAGACCGCTTGCTTGATGAAATAGAACATGTAGAACCGCATAACGACGAAGTTTACATCCACAGAGCGAGTATTTACTCGAAAAAAGGGAATCACTTGGAAGCCATTAACGCCTTGGAAAAAGCGTTAAGCATCACCGAAGATCTCGCTGATATCTACTCTCTTTTGGGAATGGAATACCTTTTCATTGACGAAATTGAAAAGGCCAAACAGAACTTTATCTTGTGTCTAGAACACGACGACGAAGATCAGTCAACCTTGTATAACATCGTCTATTGTTTCGACTTTTTAAATGAAACCGAGGAAGCGATCGACTACCTCAACTCTTTCATTGACAAAAATCCGTACAGCGAAATCGCTTGGCACCAACTAGGACGACAATACTACGCTTTAAAGAACTACGAAAAAGCCGTGTGGGCCTTTAACTATGCCACACTTATTGACGAACAATTTTTAGGTGCTTATTTAGAAAAGGGGAAATCGCTTGAAAAACTAGAGCAATATCAAGAAGCTATTGATAATTATATGATTACTTTAGAACTTGATGCGCCTTCTTCTTACGTGTTACTGCGTATCGGTATCTGTTATGAAGCGCTTGCTAATTTTCAGCTGGCGATTCAATACTACAAGAAAACCGTTCATGAAGATCCTATGCTCGATAAAGGATGGATTGCTTTAACGGATATTTACATCAAAGAAAGTCAATTTGACAAAGCCCTAGTTACGCTGCAAAAGGCCATTCAAATTGATGAGCTTAACGAGCGCTATTGGGTGAGATATGCCGTTTTAAATCGCAATTTACTTCAATTTAAAGAAGCAGAATTGGGCTATAGAAAGGCAACTGAATTAGGAGAGTATATCTTAGATTACTGGATAGATTGGGCGGATATCTTATATTTGTTAGAAGAGTATGAAAGTGCCATTGACAAATTATATCAAGTAGAAAGCACACATCCCAATACAGCAGAGCTATACTATCGCCTAGCTGTTTATCACCTAGCGAATAACAATACCGAAGAGGCGCTAAACTGGTTGGAAAAAGGATTGACCACCGCTTATGAAAAAGTAACACTGATTGAAACCCTATTTCATGAACAATGGGAAAATCCCATCCTACAAAACGCCATAAAAAAACACAGCAAATAAAAAAATAGCTATTCACTCGTCTGAATAGCTGTTTCATTTTAATACCATGAGCTATGATCAAGAAACAATATGGATTAATTGGAAAAGACATTACGTATTCGTTCTCACAAAACTATTTTACCCAGAAATTTAAACAATTGGGACTGACCGATTCGGCATACAACAACTTCGACATGGCTAAAATCAGCGAATTTGGAGACCTTTTAGAGCGTTGTGAGCATCTAAGAGGATTAAACGTCACGATTCCCTATAAACAAGCGGTAATCCCCTATTTGGATAGCTTATCCAAAAAAGCCATACAGATTGGTGCTGTCAACACCATACGCATTACGAAAAAGAACAAGCTCAAAGGGTATAATACGGATTGGTATGGATTTTATCATTCCCTAAAACCCCTGTTGAAGAAACAGCATACCCAAGCCCTTATTTTGGGAACTGGCGGGGCGAGTAAAGCCATCGAGTATGCGTTAAAAAAATTGGGCATTACCTATAAGTTTGTCAGTCGCACCAAGCAAGACAGCGAATTTACCTATGAAGAACTCAATGAAGACATTCTCACGCGCTTTACCCTCATTATTAACACGACACCCTTAGGGACGTTTCCCCATACGGCAGAAAAACCCAACATCCCTTACCAATACCTTACTGCCCAACATTTGGTATACGACCTGATCTACAATCCGGAGCTAACCACTTTTCTTCGCTTAGCACAAGAACAACAAGCCACCGTAAAAAACGGACATGAAATGTTGGTCTTACAAGCTGAAAAAGCGTATAAAATATGGTCTAAACGGTTTCAACAAGATTAAATCACTAAAATCTAGATTTTTTATTGCGTATTAATCTACTTAATTCCTCATACTTTAGATATTTTTTACTAAATTTGAGAATATTAGAAATATCCTAATCAAGGATTATTGTTGTTAATTATAAGATTTTTATACCTATGTTAGAACAAAAGAATGAAAACCTGCACGAGCTAGCAGATGGACAAAATCCGGAATCAAATACCCCAACTTCTGCACACCTTGCTGAAAGAGAGAAAGCTCTAGATTCTATTACTGCATCGAATGCTGAAGAAGGCGAAGACAATGATGTACATGAACAAAATGACATCGCGATCCTTGACTACGAAAAGTTGGATATGGAGCAGCTGACTTCTGAGTTACAAAAGCTAATTCAAAGCTATAAAATCACGAATATTAAGGATTTAGTAGAAGACATTAAAAAAGAATTCTACCGACAATACAACGACTTTATAGAAGAGAAAAAGGAGGCTTTCTTAGAGGAGAATCCCGATGCTCAGTCAAGTGATTTCGACTATAACCTGCCCGTAAAATCTACCTTTGATTCGCTTTACCATGACTTCAAGACGAAGAAGAATTCGTATTACAAAGAATTACAGCATAATTTAACCGCTAATCTAAACAAGCGATTAGCGATTATCGACCGTATTAAAGATCTTGTTGACACAAGTGAAAACAAAGCAGATGCACTTAAATTACTTGGTGATTTAAGGGATGAATGGAAAAATGCAGGGGCTATTCCAAAAGACAAATACAATCACGTTTGGAATAACTATCATTTCCACATCGAGCGTTTTTACGATCAACTGCATTTAGATAGAGAGTCGAGAGATTTAGACTTTAAGTATAACCTCGATCAAAAACAAAAAATAATCCTTCGCGCAGAAGAGCTACTTCAAGAGGATGATGTAATCAAAGCGTTTAGAGAGCTACAGACCTTACACCGTATCTGGAGAGAGGAAATCGGACCAGTAGATCGCGAAATAAGAGAGGAGATTTGGGAAAAGTTTAGTGATTTAACCAAACAACTTCACGACAAACGCGAACTGCTCTTTGCAAATCTAAGAGAAGGTGAAAAAGAAAACTTAGGTTTAAAAGTTCACGTTATCAGTCAGATTGATTTGCTATCCAGACAGGAGATCAGCTCGCATACACAATGGCAGAAGGAGATTAAAAAAGTGGAAGAACTCCGCAATCACTTCTTCTCTATTGGGAAAGTACCTCAAGAAAACAACGAGGAAGTTTGGAACTTATTCAAATTAGCAACGAGAAATTTCAATGCCAATAAGAATAGATTCTACAAAGACCTGAAAAAAGTTCAACAAAAGAACTACAACGATAAACTAGCGTTAATTGAGAAAGCCTTAGCGTACAAAGACAGTGAAGATTACGATAAAGTAACGCCAATCATGAAGCAAATTCAAGAAGATTGGAAGAAAATCGGCCATGTACCTCGAAAGTATTCAGACCAGTTGTGGAAGGACTTTAAAGATGCGTGCAACCACTATTTTGATCGCCTACACGCCGTTAGAAACAGTGAAAACCAAGAAGGAAATGAAAACTACAACAAGAAAAAAGAGTTCTTAGAAGAGTTAAAATCCTTTACTTTAGTTGGTGACCACAAAACGGACTTAGAAGCTATCAAAGAAAAGATTAATACGTGGAAAAGCATTGGTCATGTTCCGCACAACAAGCGTTTTATAGAAGGTAAATTCAATAAGATCCTCGATGTATTATTCGATAAATTAAGTTTGACTAAAAGAGATGCTGAAGCGATGAAGTTCTCGAATCGTTTAGACGATTTATTAGAATCAAATGACAAGCGCAGACTACAACAAGAAGCTATCTTTATTCAACGCAAAATTGAAGAAATCACAAGTGGAATCCTACAGTTAGAAAATAACTTAGCTTATGTCTCTAACGCAACAAAAGACAATCCACTCGTAAAAGAAGTAAACAAAAACATTGAAAAACACAGAGATGAATTGAAAATCTGGCAAGATAAATTACAACAGATTAAAAATCTCGATGCATAAATAAGAAAAGCTGGTTTTATACCAGCTTTTTTTTTATTCGTTGTTGACAGCTAACCGTTTACTCCAAAAGTCCTTTGACATTGGGCAAGAAAATGCTGCGAATGATAAAGATTTCTTGAATATCGTTAAGTTGAAGAGTCAGATTATCAAAGGCTGGGTTATCACTTACAAATAAGAGTCTATTGTCTGTTGTCCAGCGTTTAAAGCGATAGCACAAAATCCCTCTGTTTTCAACAACAAGAACATAAAGATGCCAAGGTTTGATTTCGTTTACCTCAATTTTCATTGACAGCACATAAGCACTTACCTTTATAGTAGGATACATATTTTCCATAGGAATTTGGAATCCTACCGTTACCTCTTCCTCCGTTGGAAAAACACAAGAAGGAGAAGAAGCCAAACACTTTTCAGGATGGATACAATACTCAATAAGGCGATTGGCAGCAACCATTTTCACCACGCGATTATTCATATCGACATTATACACCAAATTGGGTCGAACTAAAAACACCTCATTCAAGTCTATGTGATTTTCCCTACAAACCTCGATAATCTTATCAAAACGCACTGTTTCTCTAATCTTCCAAGACGATAGCGTGTTGGGTTTTATCCCTAACAAATTTGCCAATTCTAAGTCGGTCTTAAAACCAAGGAGTTCTTTTAACTTGCGGATCACTTCATTTGCGTCTAACATAACGTACGTATTAATTTTGTTTGAGGATCTAACTTCCACTGTGGCTGTTGAAGCAGTTCAACCTAAACCAAACAACACCCTAAAAACTATCGTTCCACCAATAAGAAACCCCCTATTGTTATCACAATCGATCTTTACTCCCGCTACCACAAGATAGCAACAACCAAGACAGCCGATTAAATGTACAAAAAAATCGCAAATAATAACTTATTTAACAACAATATTCACATAATGTGTATTTAACCTGTTTTCCTTAGTAAAATAGCGTTTACCACCCAGGATAAAACCGAACAAGAAAAGCCCAAATAAGAGAAAAACCCTTCCGTGCATACGCGCAAAAGAGCCCAACACATCCAGTTAAAAGCAAAAAGAGCCCAAAGAAAAGTAAAAGGCGCATACAATCGCATCCCTTGGCACTATTTTATACCCCAAAAGAAGGTGGAATTATTTCTTCCAGGTCGACAAAAAATCAAACACCTTCAATACCCCCGGAACGGGAATTTGCCCTTGGGTATACTCAGCCAAGGAAAAATACTGTACCCCCCCTATTTCATTTGCGATAGCTATTTTGTCTTGCATCAACTCATAGACATAACAATCTTGTTGCATCATCCTATTTTTCTTTTCCCCATAAGCGGGTGCGACAATACGCGTTAAAAAAGACAGTCGATCTGGTTGTAAAACGAGAGATAATTCTTCTTCAATTTCTCGAATTAGCGCTTCTTGGCTATTTTCCCCTTGATCTATTTTTCCACCCGGTAAGTACCAAGCTTTTTTATTCTTGCTGTACGCTAAGAGCAGTCGATCCCCTTTGAGGCATACTAACCCAGCCGTTGGCAAATCAATCCACGGTTCATCAACCACTGGGAGGTAATAAGCGAGCCTCTCCTGCCCGTTCGCTGTAGCAGGCACCACTTGTGATAATTGTCCGCCTAGTTGCTCAAAAAACAGCTTAAACGCCGTTGTCGTCCACGTCAACAAGTAGCTGTAGTCATGAGCCAGTCCAACCGCTTTACTCTTAGCAATCACCCCTTGAACGATCCCATGATTCGCATAAGCAGGCAACAAACAAAGTTCTTCCAACTCCCCAAAGCCCCCTTTCGGACAAAGTATAAAATACCCCACCACTACGTCGTTTACTTGCGTGAAATAGCCAATCCTCTGCCCCCAATCTGTTCGGTCTGCCACACTTTCGTCTGAAGCAACACAATACAATATTCCCTGCTTTTTTAGTTCCAGTAGCTGCAAGTGATCCGCTTGTTTAAGAGGAAGTAAGTCGATTGTTGTTTGATGTACCTTATCCATGAGTTTTGTATTCTTTTTTTGTAGAGGAGCAAGATAAAAAGAAAAAGCAGGACACCATTTAGTGTCCTGCTTTTTCTTTTTCACAAATTTTTGTCGTGTATTAAAAACGAGCCGTTTTTATCACCTAACTTTAACTAAAATTCAAAAGGGCTATTTTGAAACAACAAATAAAAAAATAGCGTCTTTTCTCCTTTTAATTCAACTATGAAGTTTCTTTCTATTGCTTCATCAATCGCTGTTTTCGCCTTACTTAAAACAGGGATTTTTACACGCAAAAGCACCTTCACTCAATTATTTAATTCCCCAACAAAGGAAATAACAATCTAGCTAATAAACAAGAAAAAAAACAAGTGATTTATCTTTTTAATTTTATTTTAATAGTCAAAAAAAACCAACTAAAATAAATGAAAAACAGCCGCTTAAAAATTACACATAATACAAAAAAAACAAGAGAAAACTATTTTTTCCTCATTTGATTATTTTGGAGATTCACTAAAAAAAAGTGAATTTTTGACTGTATTTTCTTTCTTTCCTTCACTATTTCAAGCAGTTAGTAGCTGAGCTACTGAATTTTTCTTACCGATCTGCGTGATTCTCACGGGGTTGACCTTCCGCATTGAATTTTGCTTGCTGTTGCTCTTCTAAAAGAAGAGATCCCCAAGCGTTGAGTTCTTTTAACACCGCTACGAGTTTTACACCCAAGGGCGTAAGGCTGTATTCAACACGTGGTGGCACCTCATCAAAACGCTGTTTGGTCAAAACCCCAGCATCTTCCAACTCTTTGAGCTGTTGATTGAGTACACGTCGATCTACAGTTGCAATTCCACGTAAAAACTCACTAGGTCTGCGTTCCCCCTCATTAATTCTCCAAATAATGGGGATTTTCCATTTTCCACTAATCGCCTTAACCGCGTATTCTAAGGGACATACTTTATCTGTAATGATTTGTTTTTGCATCCTTCCTTAAACTTAATCCAACAAAGGTCGAATTAAAAGTTAGCATGACCTAATGGATATACAATATAGTTGGCTTGTATTTAACCTTAACAACCCTACATTCTCTTTATCAAATACTTAAAAAATACTTAAAAAATACTTCTATTATATTCTCTTTTATCAAAAAAAAGAGCTACTTTTAATATTAATTAAACATCAAATACATAAATGTTCATGAAAAAAATTACAATGAGTTTAGTAGCTGTATTCGCATTCAGCGCTGCTGCATTAGCACAAACACCAGACATTAAATTAGGAGCAAAAGCAGGTTTAAACATTTCAAATGTTTCAAACCTTGACAATACTTCTAGTAAAACTGGTTTCCACGTAGGGGCATTAGCCGAAATCTTCATCAACGAAAAATTCTCTGTTCAACCTGAGATTCTATACTCTTCTCAAGGAGTAAAAGGAGATGAGAGTTTTAAGCTAAAATTGGATTATTTAAACATTCCTATCATGGCCAAATACTATGTAATGGATGGATTAAGCGTTCAAGCAGGTCCACAAATTGGTTTTAACGTAAAAGCTGATTCAGAGTTCAAAGCAATGGGAGTAAAAGTAAAAAATGATGTCAAAGACGATGTTAATTCTGTTGATTTTGGTTTAAACTTCGGTGCGGGTTACGAATTACCAATGGGAGTATTTGCAGATGTCCGTTACAACCTAGGTTTAAGCAAGGTCTTCAAAGAAGGCGAATCTAGTAAAAATGGTGTCTTCCAAATTTCAGTAGGTTATAAGTTTTAAAAAAAAGGAGAATGCAGCAGCATTCTCCTTTTTTTGTTAACCGTTAACTGTTCAGTACCCACACTCACCGATGTCGCGGATTTAACTTCGTTCAATTCGGCTAAAGCCTCGAGTGCAATCCGTGACTTTTTTTATACAAACGAGCTACAAGTCCGCACGATTAGGTCTAACTTCTTTCAATTTAACTAAAACTTTGAGTCAAAACAATTTAGCGCACGGATTGCAAATCCGCGCGATCGGGTTGTTGTTCGTTGTTTTAAAGAAAACACATTCTATTTCAGCAAAATCTACTGTTCACCGATAACCGTTCACTGTTAA
>NZ_JBMVQP010000034.1:0-39063 GCF_050522425.1 Myroides sp. C6-3
TTTGGTCCGTTCGTCTAGGGGTTAGGACGCCAGGTTTTCATCCTGGTAACAGGGGTTCGATTCCCCTACGGACTACAGAAAAAAATAGTATAGACTTAATAAAATATTTAAAAAATGGCAAATCATAAGTCAGCTTTAAAAAGAATTAGAAGTAACGAAAAAAAGAGAGTATTAAACAGATATCAGCATAAAACTACACGTAACGCGATCAAAGCTTTACGTTTGATTGAAGATCAAAAAGATGCTGCTGATAAATTACCTGTAGTTGTTGCAATGATTGATAAATTAGCTAAGAAAAATATCATTCATGCTAACAAAGCTTCTAATTTAAAATCTAAATTGACAAAACACGTTGCTGCTTTATAAGAAGCAATAGGTTGTGTTTATAGAAGACATACACTAAGCTCTCAATTCCATGAGGGCTTTTTTTGTTTGTACTATACTTTTTCAATGAATACTAATATAATTTTAAAATCCTTATATGACACAAATTAGGAATATTGCAATTATCGCACACGTTGACCATGGTAAGACAACAATGGTTGACAAAATATTACACCACTGTCAGTTATTTCGTGAAAATGAAACTTCTGGAGAGTTGATTTTAGATAACGAGGATATCGAAAGAGAAAGAGGAATTACAATCGTTGCAAAGAACGTATCTGTAAGTTATAAAGGAACTAAAATTAATATTATCGATACTCCAGGTCACGCGGATTTTGGTGGAGAGGTAGAGCGTGTATTGAATATGGCTGATGGTGTTCTTTTAATTGTAGATGCTTTTGAAGGACCAATGCCACAGACTCGATTCGTATTACAAAAAGCAATCGACTTAGGATTAAAACCTTGTGTGGTTGTAAATAAAGTAGATAAAGAAAACTGTACGCCAGAAGAAGTACACGAAAAAGTATTCGACTTAATGTTTGAATTGGGTGCGGAAGAATGGCAAATGGATTTTCCAGCGGTTTATGGCTCTGCTAAAAACAACTGGATGTCTACGGATTGGAAACAACCAACAGATTCTTTCGAACCTTTGTTAGATATGGTTCTTGAGCATATCCCTGTAGCTGAAGTTAGAGAAGGTACACCTCAAATGTTGATTACTTCTCTTGATTACTCTACGTTTACAGGTCGTATCGCGATTGGTCGTTTACACCGTGGTGTTTTAAAAGAAGGAATGAATATTTCTTTGATTAAACGCGATGGAAAAACAGTGAAATCTAAAATTAAAGAATTACATACGTTCGAGGGATTAGGTAGAAAGAAAGTGTCAGAAGTTCACGCAGGTGATATCTGTGCGGTTGTAGGAATTGAAGGGTTCGAAATTGGGGATGTAATTGCTGATTTCGAAACACCAGAAGCTTTGCCTACGATTACTATCGACGAACCAACAATGAGTATGTTGTTCACGATTAACGATTCTCCTTTCTTCGGAAAAGAAGGTAAATATGTAACGTCTCGTCACATCAAGGATCGTTTAACGAAAGAATTGGAGAAAAACTTAGCGTTGCGTGTAAACGAAACGGATAGTGCGGATAAATTTATGGTGTTTGGTCGTGGGGTATTGCACTTATCTGTATTGATCGAGACCATGCGTCGTGAAGGATATGAGTTGCAAATCGGGCAGCCACAAGTAATCTTGAAAGAAATTGACGGAGTGAAATGTGAGCCAGTTGAGGAATTAACCATCGATATCCCAGAAAATTTATCGGGAAGAGCAGTAGAGTACGTATCGCTTAAAAAAGGGGAAATGACAAGCATGGAACCAAGAGGAGAACGTATGATTATTAAATTCTTAATTCCTTCTAGAGGAATTATCGGATTGAGAAATCAATTGTTAACTGCAACTGCAGGTGAGGCAATTATGTCGCACCGTTTCTTGGAATATCAACCGTATAAAGGAGAGATTTCGGGTCGTACAAACGGATCGCTGATCTCAATGGAAAATGGAAAAGCAATTCCTTACTCTATTGATAAGTTACAAGATCGCGGTAAGTTTTTCGTAGATCCAAATGAGGATATCTATGAAGGTCAGGTAATTGGTGAAAACTCTCGTGGAGATGATATGACCGTTAACGTGACAAAAACGAAAAAATTAACAAACGTTCGTGCGTCAGGTTCAGATGATAAAGCTAGAATTGTTCCTGCAATTAAATTCTCTCTGGAGGAGGCTTTAGAGTACATCCAAAAAGACGAGTACGTAGAGGTAACGCCTAAATCGCTTCGTTTAAGAAAGATATTCTTGAAAGAAACAGATCGCAAGAGAAATAAAATCTAAACCAATAGTGGTTTTATCTATAATCCAGAGGAGCAATCCTCTGGATTTTTTTTACCCTTTAGAAGCAAAGAATCTTGACTAACACATCTGCCTTTTAGAAGGGTAGAAAAACAGGTGTTTGATGTATGATATTGCTTCTTTTTAAATAGAGAGCCTGTTTTTATTGATGTAGTACGGTCTTATCTTGTTTTTTAGAAAAACACAAATATTAATTAACTAAATTTTAACACTATATAAACGTAAAAAAGTAATTTAATCCGTTTATTTACTATCCAATCAAGTTATGGCTTTTTGATTGGATTCTTATATAACACGGATTTATGAATATCTTTTATCTTGTTCAAGCACATACTAATCCACAGCAATTAAAGCGTTTAATAGATCGCCTATCGGCTCCGAATGTTTATTTTGTCCTTCACATTGATTTGAAAAGTGATCTTGTACCGTTCGAATTACACTGTGCAGGCCCTCGCGTTCAGTTTATAGCAAATCGAGTAAATTGTATTTGGGGTGATTTTTCTCAAGTTCAAGCGACGTTAAACCTCATTGAAACTTTAGCTATATATAGGCCTTCTGCGTCTGATCGTGTGATTCTTATTAGTGGACAAGATTATCCCCTTCAAACAACAAAGGACATTCAAGCCTTTTATGAAAACAATCAAGCTGTTGATTTTATTGAGAAGTTTATAGCTGAAGAGGTACATCCCCGTCCTTATCTTAACTTCCGTGGTTTTAAAGTAAATAAGAGCGATAAAAGAGGAGATTATGTGATTTTCAAAAAGCATAAGATTTCGGGTCTATATAAATCCATACTAAAAGGATGCTTTGCGTTTTCTTATCTAAAGTATTTGTTTGTTCAAAAAGAGTTAGACTCCTCTATTGTCTTTTACAAAGGGTCCTCTTGGTGGGCTTTGCGCTATGGTACATTGGAGCTTATGACGGCGTTTTATAAAGCGAATCAGGAAGAGTGGTTTAATTTTTTTAAAACTACCTTCTGTGCGGATGAATATTTTTTTCAAACCCTACTGGTGGAGGTCATGAAAAGTCAACCGAATATTCAAGTGAAGAATATGCTAACTTTTATCGACTGGGATAGAAAAGGAGTGCCTTTACCTGTTACTTTTTCTCTTGCTGATAAGCAGCTGTTAAAGCAAGCAGCGGATCAGGGATATCTTTATGCCCGTAAGTTTAACGCTCAACAAGAGGAGGAAATCTTATCTTGGTTGGATCTCGAAAATCTGAAAAAAGATAGAAAGTACTAAGGGGAAGACTTGTGGAATAAGTGGAGAGAAGACGAGAGATTCATGTTTTTACCTTATCTTTACGCGGTAATTCTAATTTTGTACTAGAGAGAATTACGATCAATTAATTAGTTTACTATGATACAGGAGGACCAACACAATGGCGCGTTGACAGAAGGGAAAGCATTGCCTTTGATGGAGCAGTTTTACACCATTCAAGGAGAGGGATACTATTCGGGGCACGCTGCTTATTTTATCCGTTTAGGAGGTTGTGATGTAGGATGTCATTGGTGCGATGTGAAAGAGAGTTGGAATGCAGAATTACATCCGTTAACGGCTGTTGAATCTATTGTTGCTGATGCGTCAGCGGTGGCTAATCTAGCCGTTATTACTGGGGGAGAACCCCTAATGTATAACTTAGATTACCTAACAAAGAAATTAAAAGAGGCAGGGTTGAAAACCAATATTGAAACATCAGGAGCCTATGAAATGTCTGGTGATTTTGATTGGGTTTGTCTTTCGCCTAAAAAGGCTAAATTGCCAACTGATAGTGCTTACAAGGCAGCTAATGAGTTGAAAGTTGTGATTTACAACAAACACGATTTTATCTTTGCAGAGGAACAAGCGGCTAAAGTAAATGGAGACGCATTGCTATTATTGCAGACAGAATGGAGTAAGCGCGCGGTTATGATGCCTTTAATTGTCGAGTATGTCAAGCAAAATCCAAAGTGGAAAATATCGTTGCAAACACATAAATACTTGGATATTCCTTAACATAGTTTTATCTTTACTTCATCAAAAATACTACAATTATGAAAAAAATAGTGATCGTAGCTGCATTCATGTTAGCAGGACATTTCGGTTTTGCCCAAGACACTGCTTTCAAAGCAGACGCTGAAAAATACATGGAAGTAAGTGGACAAATGAAAGCTTTTGACTATATGACAGAAGAAATCAGTCAGAATATTCCAGAAGGAAAAAGAGCTGAGTTTCAAAAAGAATTTAACGTAAGCTTGAATGATTTTAAAGCTAGAATGGCTGAAATCTACATGGAAGAATTTACACATAATGAAATCAAAGAATTGATTCAATTATACGAAACTCCAGTTGGAAAGAAATTGTACGAAAAAAATAAAGTTTTGTATGATAAAGGACAACAAGTTGGAATGGAATGGGGAACTAGTGTTCAAGGAATCATGATGAAATACATGGAAATGTAAGATAAAAAAAAGGAAGCTTTAGCTTCCTTTTTTTGTTAGTCTTGCGAGGTATTCATAATTTTCTCCTTCATACAGTAGTTCACAGCCTAAACCACAGCCATGCGCTGCATTTTGAAGGGTGTTGTAATCTAAGTATAGCCAATTAAAGGCCTCTTCTGTCTCACCTTTGTATTCCACGCTAAAAACTAATTCTCCATAGTAGTCTTTGTTGTCCATGGGAATCCATTTTCCACCGTCTTCATCCTCATCAAACATATAGATTAAGTCAGAGCTATCAAGTAAGATTTGTCCTCCAGGTGTCAATAGTGTTTTTAGCTGTTCTAAATACGCAGTAATGTGAATTAATCGTCCAAAAATCCCTGTACCATTCATTAATAAAAGCAGGGTGTCGTATTGTTCGTCTTTTACATCGAGCACATTAGTTACTCTTGCGTTATGAATCCCTCTTAACTGACAAGCTTCAATGGCTTTTGGAGAGATATCAATAGCGGTAACGTCGAATCCTTTTTCTTGTAAATAAAGCGCATGAGATCCTGCGCCACAACCGATGTCTAAAACTTTTCCATTGCTCTTTTTTAATGCTATTTGCTCGAGTTTAGGCATGTCTTTATAGGCGCGAAACCAATAAGAGACCTCCATTTCTTCTGCTTCAGAAATATCGGTTTCTGTCAATAAAACTGCTGGTTTCTGCGTAATTTGATAATCTAGTATGGCTTGTCCGATTAGGTCTTTCATTTTTTGTTGAATTTTTGATCTATAAAAAAGCGAGTTGTCGTAATTTTGTCATTCAATAAAGTACGAATGGACAAAATACTGCAAGAACTTCCAAAGTTCGCCAAAGATAAGCATAATGAGAATAAAAAATATTTTGCAAAACTACAAAAGAAGCCCCCAAAAGATTTAGATTATCAAATGCAAGAAATTCACCAAGCTGTTTTTAAAAAAACGGATTGTTTGTCTTGTGCGAATTGTTGTAAAACAACAGGACCTTTATTTACAAGTGCTGATATAGAACGAATCAGCAAGCACTTGCGATTAAAACCCCAACAATTTATCGATCAGTATTTGAAAATAGATGAAGACAATGACTATGTACTTCAACACGTGCCTTGTACTTTTTTGGATGCAGAAAACTATTGTATGATTTACGATGTTCGTCCGAAAGCCTGTCGAGAATATCCCCACACGGACCGAAAAAAATTTCAGCAAATTGCCAATTTAACCCTAGAAAATGTAGCAATCTGTCCGGCAGCATATGAAGTAGTAGAGCAGATGAAGAAGAAAATAGTGTTGAAATAAAGAAGAATTAAATAAAGAAATAATCCTCTTCTTGGTCTTCAAAAAGCGCTACAGATTCTGGTAATAATTCTCCTGTATGATCCAAAAAGTAATCGATAATATCCAGTACAACTTCTTTTATTTTTTCGAAGATGTGTAGAGCATCATCTAGGTAATCTTTGATCAATTGAAAGAAATCCAGTATGCCGTCGATTAGTTTGACAATATATTCTCCTACATTCATAATATTTATTTGTTTTTGTTTCTCTCAAATGTAGGTAAAAAAATAGAATCTATGCTGTGTTAAATCGCAATTTAACTCAACCAGTCTTTTAAATTAGCGATATGCGCTTTGCTGACAAAAATAGGCTGTTGGTCTTCACTTTGTACCTTCAATAAAAGTTCTATCTTTTGGCTATTATGGCGGATAACCTCTTTAATGGCTTGAATATTAATGATGAAGCTGCGATTTATTTTGAAAAAAAATTTAGGATCAAGCTTGTCAATAACGTCTTTGATCGTATCGTCATAAATGAAGCGTTCTTCTTGAAAGGTGTGTAAAAATAGGTGCTTGCCTGAAGCAAACAAATAAGCGATTTCTTTGGCTTCAATTGATTTTAGACGATGACCATCGTGAATCAAAAAGCGATCTTTCAACGGGGGAGTGGCTACTTCGGATTCCTGTTCTTGTTTGGGAATTGTATCTTCCTGCAGGTGTTTGGTTATGGCTACATATTTATGTAGAACTTCGTCTAACGCTATTTTATCAAAGGGTTTTAAAATATAGCCCATAGCAAATTGCTTAAAAGCTTCGATAGCGTAATTCTCATAAGCTGTAATAAAAACAACTGGACTTTTTACGGCGATCTTGTCGAAAATTTCTAAACTTTTGCCATCGCCTAAATGAATATCCATAAAAATGAGATCAACGCTGTGTTGAAAGAAGAACGTCGTCGCTTCTTTAATAGAAGATAGCATAACAATATCGCTAACCGAAATGGGTAGGATATCTTGTGTGATCAATAGTTTCTTTAGATAATTAGCTGCGAGAGCTTCATCTTCAACAATTGCTATACGCACTTTTTTTTGTAAAAGTACTAAAAAGTTACATGTTCTAAAAATGAGATCTTTTACCGCATAAAAAAAAGCTACCATTTCTGGTAGCTTTTGCAGTGTCACCGCTTATAAATTTGGGTTGTTTTCTCTTGCTTTTCTTGGGAACGGCAAGGTATAACGCGGATCATTTTGTTGTAGTGTAAATTCTTCATTACCTAATCGGTGAACGATTTTCTTTTGATCTAACCTTCTCAAGTCAAACCAACGTTGACCTTCAAAAGCAAATTCTCTGAATCGCTCCTCTAGTAGGAATTTTTTGTATGCTGCTTGGTCGAACGATTTTAGTTGTTCTACTACCGCAGGAATAGCTTCAGCTGTGTAACGATTTTCGATGATCGGCTGTAGGATAGCTGTTGCTTGATCTAATTGGTTCAAGAAAATATAAGCTTCTGCCTTGATGAAGTACAATTCAGCAGTACGGAATGAGATTTTAGTATCTCCATTGCCTGTTTTAACCAAAACTAGATTTCCATTTACATCATCAAAGGAAGCAGTATAGCGAAGATCGTTTGTTTGATCATAACTTGCTTTTAATTCTTCAGAAGCAAAAACAAAAGATTTATAAGCTGTTTTAAATACATCTTCTAAATTCATAATGGATTCTACCGATTTGAAATGTGCAACGGATTCTTTCGCATCTACATTTAAGTTCTGTAATGTACTTTTGATTGCCAATGCACTTTCTGCACTTGCAATTGCAGCTTCATATTTTTTCTGATACAGATTTACACGCGCTTCCAAGGCATAAAGAGCTAATTTAGAAAAACGGTAGTTGGTACCAGCGTCATAGGTAGCTACTTTTAGTTTTGCTTTCGCGGCGTCAATATCCAAATGAATTTGGTTGTATACTTCGGCTACGGTTGATTTTGGTCTTTTGTCATCTAAGTCTACTTCATTTATGATTACGATACCCGGTTCTGTAGCAGCTGTAGCAGGATCATACGGTTTAGCAAAGAAGTTGACTAAATCGAAGTAAGCTAAAGCACGTAGTGCATGTGCTTCTCCTAGAAGTTGTTCTTTTACGTCTCCGGTTTGCATGGTACCCGTTCCATCGTTTATGGTTTGATTGGCATAGAAAATAACTTTGTATAAGTCTTGGTATCCATACTCTCTTGTTCCATCACTCGGACTTTGGTCGTTGTATACAAATACATCGCGAATTTCTGCGAAGTCACTGTTGTCCATGACAGGAATTTGAACTTCGTCTGTTCGTATAGTCGTTAGAGCCTTGTGACGAGGGTACGCAAAGTAAGCCGAGGTCATCAATTTTCTATAATCATCCGTTGTTTTGGGAATAATCTTTCCTTCTGGTTCAATATCTAAGAATTTATCACAACTAACAGTAGATAAACTCAAGCTCAGACATCCGATAAATAAAAAAAGTTTTTTCATAATGTGCAAAGAGTTAGAAAGTTATGTTTAATCCTAGTGAGAATGATCGCTGGATTGGTTGTGAGTAAATGTTTCCGTACGTTTCCGGATCAAAGTATCCTTTGTAATCGGTTCCGAATACAAAAAGGTTTCTACCTTCTACGGTAAATCGAACATTATCTAAACGCATTTTGTCTAAAATAGCTCTTGGTAAGGTATACCCTAAACGCAGGCTGCTAATACGTAAATAACTTGTTTCTTTTGTCCAAATATCAAGATAGTTGTAATAGTTAATTGGAGCTCCACCATAGTCAAACCACTTCGTTAACATCCAATTATCTGTTCCATCATAGGCATCATTTCCTGTTAATCCAGGTAAAGTTCCTCCCGTATTGATTGGTGTCCACATATCTAATACTTCTCTAGTGTAGTTTCTTCCTGGATCAACTAAAGCTGAATTGTAAGCAGGTGTACGCGTTACCATTTGTTTTAGATTAAATGCCGCTGAGATAGTGAAATCAAAATTATTGATTTTGAATGTATTGATAATACCTCCTGTGAATTTCGGATCTCTGTCTCCTGCATAGGTAAATAAATCTCTTGATTGCTCCGGTGTCAATTTAGAGTCAACCATATAACCAGGCATGATATCTTCCCATGAATCGTATAATTGGAAAAATTCTTTGGCAGAAACTTTTTCTCCACCTTGCCAGAATAAAATATTTCCTTTCTCATCTAAACCTGCTGTTTTCAAGACAAAAGCAGAATTTACAGCATAACCTTCTCTTGAAGGTAAATATTCACCATCGTTTACTTGGATACGATCAACTCTACTCTTGTTGTGTGCAAAGTTGAACGTTGTTGTCCAAGAGAAGTTGGGACGTACGATATTTCTCGTTGTTAAGGATATCTCGTATCCTTTGTTACTTACTTGTGCCCAGTTCATGTTGGTAAACTCAAACCCAGTCTCAAAAGGCAAGGCACGTAAACCAATTAAATCTGTACTCTTTCTGTTGTATGCATCAAATTCAATAGCCACTCTATTGTTGAACATTCCCAAATCAAAACCAACATTTGTATTCGTTGTTTTTTCCCATCTTAAGGTACCATTAGGTAAGTTAGTTACTTGAATGGTACTTTCTGGATAGCCAGGTAAGATCGAAGAAGTATTGTACTCTCCAATGACGAAAGGAGAGGTGGTGCGATCCACATTTCCTTGTAAACCATAAGAAGCTCGTAGACGTAAATTGTTGATGAAATCAACGTTCTCCATGAAGTTCTCATTCGATACTAACCAGGAACCAGAAATAGCCCATAAAGGTAAATATCTGTATTTTGGATCTACACCAAATAAGTTAGAACCATCGTAGCGCACACTTCCAAAAACGGTATATTTTCTGTCGTACGTATAAGAAGCTGTTGCAAAGAAAGAAGCATAAGCATCTTCTCCTTTTGTTCTTCTATAGGTCTCGTATTTTTTTTGTGCAGCCTCAGAGTTTCCTTGCGGGAACAAGATTGGTTTGGTCGTTAAGGTCAAAGGATCATATCCAAAACCTTTAGATTTTATTTGCTTTCTTTCTTCTTTTCTAATTTCCATACCCGCCATCACATCTATTTCATGCATATCATGGATAATAGTATTGTACATCGCTTGGGTTTTCCAGTTGTATTGGAAGTATTTATCTGAGAAGTTTTCAATAATTCCTCCATCAGGCAAGAAGTATTTGAATTCTTTGGAAGAACTGTCATAATATCTCGTACCTTCTCTGAATTTACGAGTATTATAGGTTTCTTGACCTAAGTATTTCTCCGTATCATTGTTGTCAATTTGTAAGCCCAATTGAGAAGTGAACTTCAAGTCATCTAAGATTTGATAGTTAATATCAAAAATAGCCTTCAACGATTGGTTTTTCAATTCGTAGCTTGTATTTTGTCTTTCTTCTAAGAAGTTGAAAGGAATATAAGCATCTCCAAAACCATTGATATCTGGATCATATTGAAAACTTCCATCCTCATTGTATGGTTTTAAATAAGGATTGGCATTTCTGGAGTAGTTTGCCGGATTAACACTTGCATCAGCATCTGCGATGAAGTTAGTTTTATTCGACTGTGTTCCAAATAAAGCTACACCAGCTGTTAGTTTGTCAGTCAAAGTAAAGTTGTTTTTCAACGTAATGTTGTAACGCTCAAAACCAGTGCCAATTGTTGATCCTTCTTCATCGTAGTACCCTAAGGAGAAGTAGTAATCTGAAAGATCACCACCACCTGATAAACTCAAACCATATTGTTTGTTGAATGTAGGGCGGTATAATTCTTTTCCCCAATCGGTATCTACTAATCTCAAGCGATTAATAGCGTTTTGACTTTCTTGAGATAACGCACTAAATCCACCATCTCTATAGGTGTCTAATTCGTTGTTTCTGTTTAAAATTCGCGCTACTTCCCCTTGACGTGAGCGAGCATTATTGATATCAGATCTACCAGCTAGCATCAATTCTAAATCCACTTTTTCAGATGAATTCATCAAGTTTAATTTGGAAAATTGTGGGCGTTCATTCACGAAAGTATTCGCTGTAAAGTTTACTTTCATTGCACCTTTCTTTCCTTTTTTCGTTGTAATAACAATTACTCCATTTGCAGCTCTTGCTCCGTAAATTGCTGTTGCAGAAGCATCTTTTAAGATGGTGATATCCAAGATGTCATCTGGATTTAAACCAGCAATAGAAAAGTTTTGCAATTGATCGATATTGTCCTTATCGTTAAAGTTAGGTACGTTATTTCCTTCCAATGGCATTCCGTCAATAACCCATAATGGATCTTGAGGACCATTTAACGAAGCTGTACCACGAATACGGATTTTAGCAGGTCCACCTGGAGCACCTGTTGGTGTTGTCACAGCAATCCCAGCAATTTGTCCGGCTAACATTTGATCCACACTCGCAACTCCTCCTTGCTCAATATCAGCCATTCCAATTTGGGCTACAGAAGAAGTTAGTTTGCGTTTTTCAATCGTTTGATACCCCGTAATTACAACTTCGTTTAGGATGTTTTCATCCGTACCTAAGGCAACGTTATAATGTGTTTTTGTAGTAAGATTGATTAGTTTCGAAGCATAACCAATAAAGCTTACGCGAATGGCTTTTGTTTCTTTTGGAACATCAAGTGTAAAGTTTCCATCAAAGTCTGTCATCGTTCCAATGCTTGTACTCTCGATGATTCCCTTTTGGCCTGTTTCCGTTGATACACTTTGAGTTTCAACAATAATAGATGCTCCGGGTAAGCCCGACTTGTCGCTTGCATCTTGAACAAAACCTGTAATCGTTCTTTTCTCTTGTGCTAGTACAAGAGTTAGGGTAAAGAACGAAAATAAAAGAAATAGTTTTTTCATTTTCTTAAATGGGTAAGGTTGTTAGTTTTATATACCTAGTGCTTGGTTAATTCTATTGGCTAAATCTGCATAGTGTGCTTGTGTCGCTGCATCACCTGATTTTGCTTTTTTACGCACAAGTTTTTGAATAGCGAATAATTCACCCTTCTTGTAACTTGTTACCTCTGAAACGCGTTTCATTACTGTATAGTTGATGTTTCTCGCTTGATTGTCAGTTAAAGAAACTCTACATAAGGTAGGCATTTGCAAAGATTGATCTAGGATTAACCCTTTTTTGTTTGTTTTTTCAAATAGTTTATTCACATCAATAATTAACGCATCTACGTAATTTTTCTGTGTCATTCGCTCTAAAATTGACAGTGATTTCCCTTTTTTAGTAGGAGCAAAGATCTCACTTCTCAATTGATTGAATAGGTCTTGGATCGTATACACTTTTTCTCCATTTGTTTGGGCTTGCAGTGCTTCGCTCTCTAATAAACGAAGTAAACGCTCATCCGTTAACACGTGATAGATCGCTGTATACTGTAATTCTCTTGCTAGAGAGTATGGCGAATATTCATATGGACCAACCGGAGAATCCTTTAAGCTGTACGTTTTTTCATTGATGTCGTTGAAAAATAACCAGTTTGGAATCGCGAGCACATTTTTGCTCAAATATTCAACGGCTCTTTTCTGTGTTTCGTAAGGCACGGGTTGATATGCTTTTTTGTTGTTTCCATATACAGCATGATCTAAATAAACACCACCAATATTTGATAAAACATGTTGATTATACATTTGCCATTGTCCAATAGCGCCCATGTATAACTTTCCAGCTTCGTAATAATCTTCTCCTTGGTCGTAGGTCCATGAAATAATATTATCTACTACTATTTTTAAATTTTTTAATCCGTATTCACTCGCTTTCATCGCGTCGTTTCCTAGGTCTTCAGATTGTGATCTCGGATCAACGATGTTTAAGTAGCTTTGTTGTTCTCCGTAAAAATACATCGGATCATCTTGGTGATCTTCAATCATTTTACGCAGTGCTTTTTTCTCTTGCTCTTGTGTTGGGTACCAACGGTATCCCCATTCAATCGCGTATTTGTCGTATACCCCAATTTGAGGTGTAATAGCTGTTACCTTATCTTCTGGTTGAGCTACATAATTGTAACGCGCGTAATCCATAATAGAAGGAGCTGTCCCCCCCATTTGATCCGTGAAGGTTTTAGAACGCAAAGAATCCACTGGGAAAGCAAAAGAAGCTCCCATATTGTGTTTCAAACCAAAAGTATGTCCTACTTCGTGTGAAGACACAAATCGAATGGCATCTCCCATGTGGTCATCACTGAATTTATTCGCTCTTGCTCTTTCGTCAATTGGGCCTGTTTGTATGCGCATCCAGCTGTGGACAGATGTCATTACATTGTGCCACCAAATAATATCCGATTCAATAATTTCCCCGCTTCTAGGGTCAATGACAGAAGGACCCATCGCATTTGATTTAGGCGATGCTGCATAGGTAATTACCGAATAACGCACATCGTCGATATCAAAATCTTTATCGGCTGCTGTAGGTTCTTTTGCTACAATTGCATTTTTGAACCCCGCTTGTTCGAAAGCTACCTGCCAATCGTGTACCCCTGCAATGATTTTCTCTCTCCACTGTGGAGGTGTTGCCGGATCAATGTAATACACAATAGGTTTTTTCGGCTCAACTAATTCGCCGCGTAAGTACTTTTCTATATCCTCTTCTTTAGGTTCCATTCTCCACTTCGTGATGAATTCTTGCTCCTCCATTTTGTGTTGTGCATCACTGAAATGCCAATGCTTCTCTGTAAAAAAACCAACGCGTTTATCTGCAACTCTCGGCTGCATCGGTTCTTTAGACAAAAGTACAATATTCGTTGTAACTCCCATAGAAACAGATACATCTCCAGACCCTTCATTCACACTTGTTGTCATCATTGATTTAACGACAATGTTCTCCGGAAACGTTTTGATTCCTTCGATATACGATAAATTCGTTTTGATTGATGTAGGTAAACTCAATCCCGATAAAACATCATTGAAGCTCTTTTGATTTCCGTCAAATACTTTGTTTACCTTAATTACTGTAGCAGTAGAATCTGGATTTTGAGTTTCAATATCAAAAACTTCTAAAACAGACTCAATAAAGTTATCGGTAACAGAACGCGTAATAGCATCTTCTTTTGGTGAAGAAACACGAGGAGTCTCTGTTTTAACCCAAATCTTATTCGCCAGTGTGTCTTTGTGAAAGGTAATAAGCTTGTTTTCGTAGTTCATTCCCTTGTTGGCTCCCGCATCATTGATCTCTAAAGGAACTTGTGAAAGTTTGTTTACCAACAAAAACTGACGGTTTAATAAACTATCCGGTATTTCAAAATAAACATCCGTTTTGACTTGAATAACATTAAATAACCCTTTTGTATAGGTTCCCTTTTTTATTAAATCAGCGTAATTGTTTTCTTTCGTATCAGTAGAGTCTTTCTCCTTCTCCTTCTCTTTCTCCGTCCGCTTTTCCGTTTTCTTCTCTTTCGCATACAGCAAGCCTGTTGGCGTTTGAGTAAAACATGCTAGTAAGGCTAAAGTACTGATACTTAGTTTAACCGTGTTTCGATTCATTACAATGTTAAGTTTAAGTTAAGTAAGGGATAAAGCTAAAGGACTTCTCGTTAAACTTAAAATTTTCAGGAGTGAGTGGATTTATTTTGGGAGTGAATGGATATTTTAACAATTGATCAAAGGAAAAATACAGCTAAAAGTCTCATTTTGTGAATAGGTTTGGAAGCCTTCAATTTGGTAGTATTGATAAATAGATGCAATATAGAACAGTCCAAATCCTTCGCTTTCTTCCTTTTGTTCTTTTAGTTGAATGTTATTGATCACAGTAACACAGTCATTTGTTAGCGTTATTTGAATCAATAAGGGCGAGTCTAAGGTCGCTATATTGTGTTTCATCGCATTTTCTACCGCAATTTGTAAAGCTAAATACGGGATCTTAGTTTTTGTAGGTAGGTGTTGTTTATCCAAAATCTCAACGTGGAGTTCTTTTGGAAAACGGATACGCTGTAATTCGATATACTGTTCAATAAAGTTGAGTTCTTGGTGTAGCTCAACTAAATTGCTACTCGGAGAATGAATCAAATACCGATAGGTATGGCTCAAATTTAAGGTAAACTTTTGTGCTAAATCACTGTCAATAGTAATAAGCATGTATAGGGAGTTTAAGGAGTTGAACAAAAAATGAGGATTAATCTGGTTCTTCAATTGTTTCAACTGCATTAAAACTTTCTCCTTTGTCATTTTCTCTTTTTCCAAAGCTAATTGCTCTTTCTCTTTATAAGCGCGTTTGCTTTCTAAATTGAAGAAGTAGAGTAAAAGTAAAATAATCGAAATAGAACTAATGAAAATCAAATAAGTATTTCGTTTCAATGGAATTACATTCTCGTCTACATTGAGCTTGGGAAAGTTAATGCTAATATAACCTTTAAAGTTGGTGGAGTTAAAACTTGTGAAAAAGCGATAGACTTCAAGCTTGAGAAATTCGGATTCAACTACCTTAGGTGTAGATTTATTCTTCGTATTGTTCATGGTATCTTGACTCGTTGTCGAAGAGACTTGAAATATATTTTGACCAATTAGATTTAACTCCGGGTGATAAATACACGTTCCATCAGCTGCAAATATATAGGCGTAGTTTGGGGTGGTAATATCAATCGTCGTCAGGTGTTTGTGAAGCTCTTTTAGACTAAAAATAAAACCAGTATAAATTAGGTTGTTGTCTTTTTTGACACTATTCCAACACACCCAATATAAGTGTTGATCGAGTGTTATAAAGGTATTGATTCTCGTTTGATGATCATCCTTTAGCAATTGTTGTACTAGTGGGTGATGAAGGGGAAGAACCGACTGATCCGTTAAGTTGTGGGCTGTAATTCGTTTGGAAGAGTCAACAGCAAGATACCAGTTGTAGCTGGAAATACGGTTATAAGGTTGTACTTCGTTCAGGACGTTATACGTTTTAGGAAGTTGATCCAAAGGATTCTGTCGAACTACATCCGTTAACATAGTTAACTGATTGTCAATTTTTTTAAACTCCTCTTCTAAGGCATTTTTACGGTGATTAAAACTCTTTTTGATGATGTCTTGGTAGGTCTCCTCATAGCTACTGTTAATCGATATACTCAAGAATAGAATTGCAATGGAAGTGATACTTACAATTGCAATGGCTATAATCAAAAGCGTTCTACGAGAAAACAAAAGCTGTTTCATAGGATAGGAGAGTCGAGATATTAATTAGCGTAAAGAAGGTAAGGCGCTCGAGTCGTTTTAAAAGTCGCTAAACCATTTTGCCATGATTGACGAATTTCATCTTCTGTTTTACCAGCGATAATTTGTTGCTTTAATTGATCTGTTCCTGCTAATTTAAGAAAGAAATTAGTGAAAAACTTGTCCTTGTTTTTTGTTTGATGATAGGCTTTTAATAACCATTTGAGTTCTAATCTTGTTACAGGTAACTCTTTAGAGAGGTCCTCTCCATAGCATAGTTTCCCCTTGTTCATTGGATCTTTTGAACCAACGTTAGGTTGGGGGGTAAAGTGATAAGGCATTTGGTCTAAATAAGGAGAACCGTAAATTTGAAATTGTAAATCCGTTCCTCTACCTGAGCTGACATTTGTTCCTTCAAAGAAACACAAGCTCGCATATAAATTGATCGCTTGATCATTGGGTAAATTAGGAGAAGGAGAAACAGGAAGTGAATAGCGCATCTGTCTGTTGTAGTTTAGGTTAGGAATTACGGTTAAATCTGCCTGAATTCCACCATTTAACCATTTTTCCCCATTAATCATCAAGGCATATTCCCCAATGGTCATACCATGTAGTGTAGGAATTGGATGCATACCAACAAAACTCTTGTTTTTCATTTCTAAGATAGGACCATCCACAATAGAAATATTCGGATTGGGACGATCTAATACAAGAATGGGGATGTTTTGTTCTGCACAAGCTTCCATAACATAGTGTAAAGATGAAATATAGGTGTAAAATCGAGCACCGACATCTTGTAAGTCAAATAGCATAATGTCAATACCAGCTAGTTGTTCTTTGGATGGTTTTTTACTGTTGCCATACAAAGAAAGAATGGGGAGTCCTGTTTGCGTATCGCGACCATCTTTTACAAGTTCACCAGCATCAGCTGTCCCCCTAAAACCATGCTCAGGAGCGTATATTTTCGTTAGATTGACTCCCTTGCGAAGTAAAAAATCAACAGTAGATATATATACATTGACATCGAGTGCTTCCCGAACTACTCCCGTCTGATTCGTTAGAATTCCTACCTTTTTGTTTTGTAAAAGAGAAAGATAAGCTGCTGTGTTCTCTGCACCTACAAGTATAGTTGAACTCGAAGAAGGAAACTCGCTTTCTACCTTTGAAAAAGAATAAGAATTTACACTATAAATCAATAGTGTTACTAAGAATAATAATGTATTTTTGACTGTTGAATTTGATATCATAACAAAGTTGAAATTAGAATTTTTTATAGCTAAACGCTTAGTAACTACAAAGAACCATAAAAGTAGTATTTCTGCTCCAATTATTAAAATCGCTATCACAGCAATTGCGCTAGGGATTATAATGATGTTGGTGTCTGTTGCTACAGGTTTGGGTTTGAAACACAAAATTAGAGATAAAATTTCAGCTTTCAGTGGCCATATCGTAATTACTAAATACGATTCCAATATAACAGATATTACACTTAAACCCATCGAAATAGATCAAAACTTTTATCCAAATTTACAGGAGGTTGATGGAGTGAAAAGTATTCAGCCTTTTGCTACTAAAGCGGGAATTATACGAACTGAAAATGCTTTTGAGGGGATTGTCTATAAAGGGGTAACGCCCGATTACCAATTCAAGGAGATCGCTGAGTACATCGAACAAGGAAGATTGCCTGTCTTTGGGGAAGGAATGAGTAACGAAATTCTCATGTCTACGTATATAGCCAATCGGTTAGGACTTCAATTAGGCGATAAAGTCAATACCTATTTCATGAAAGATTGGGGAAATAAAGTGCCGAATATTCGTCAATTTGAAGTAGTAGGTTTATACAATTCGGGCTTGCAGCAATTTGATGAGAATATTATTATTGGAGATCTTCGCCATGTACAGCGATTAAATCGTTGGGCGGAAAATGAAGTGGGAGGGTTTGAAGTACTGCTGAAGGACTTCGATAAAATTGAGGAGAAAGGAAGTGAGATTTATCTCAATTTACCTTCTACAGTCGACAGTAAAACCATTGTAGAAAAATATGAGAATGTTTTTGGATGGTTAGATATGTTTGACTTTAATATTAAAGTCATCATCATTATTATGATTGCAGTAGCCTCGATTAATATGATTGTTGCTTTGCTGGTTTTGATTCTAGAACGCACGCAAATGATAGGAATATTAAAAGCGCTAGGTGCAGCGAATTGGAGCGTGCGAAAAATATTTTTATACAATGCATTTTATTTAATCGGAAAGGGACTGTTGTACGGAAATGCAATCGGACTAGGTCTGCTTTTTATTCAAAAATATACAGGGTTAATTAAATTAGATCCAACATCTTATTATGTGAGAGAAGCTCCTGTTTTGATTCGGTTTTCAGATGTGTTTCTACTCAATGCAGGTGTGGTGATCGTTGCTATGTTAGTGTTGTTGATTCCTTCTTATTTGATTACAAAAATATCGCCCGTTAAGGCTATTCGATACGAATAAAAAAAGTCGCTTAAAAAGTTACTTTTTATTCTCCGATGTCGCGGATTTAACTTCGTTCAATTCGGCTAAGGCCTCGAGTACAATCCGTGACTTTATTTATACACACGAGCTACAAGATTTAGCGCACGGATTGCAAATCCGCGCGATCGGGCTACAAGTCCGCACGATCGGGTTAATTACTTGTTTAAAATAAAAAAGCCGTTCTTGCATAGAACGGCTTTAGCGTAAAGGGAGCTTTGTTACTTGTGTATATCAATGCGAGTTGGATAATAAGCCATAGCTATATATAGCGCATGAATTATTTTCTCAGCTGTTTAGGCGAGTAACCCGTATATTTTTTAACAAAGCTAGAGAAGTAAGTAGCATATTCAAAACCTAAGGAAAAGGCAATTTCAGATACACTTAACGTCGAGTTTTTTAATAAACGCTGGGCTTCTATTAATGTGCGTTCTTGTATAATTGTAGTAGTAGATTTACCTAATGTTTGTTTCACAACAAAATTTAAGTAATTCGTATGTACATCCAACATATCTGCAAAGTCAGTAGCTGCCTTTAACCGTACTACTTGATGCTTATTGGTAATGGGGTACTGTTTTTCTAAAAGTTCTAAAAACTGTGCACACAGTCGATTTGTAGCATTCTTTTTTTCAATTAAGGTATAACTGCCTTGTAACTTATTAGCTTGGTGTATGATAATTTCAATATAATTGCGTAAGATTTCCTGTTTTAAAGGGTAATCTTGATTGTGCTCTGCAATAATGTTTTCAAATAAGGAACGGATCATTTGATCTTGATCTTTGTCTAAAGCATAAATCGGAGTTGCTTGTAAGGTGTGTAAAGTTGATCTAATCTCATTACTTTGAAATCCTAAGAAAGTATTGGTAAACAAGCAGAAATAACCTTCAGGTGTTTCTGATGTTGGCTCAAGGGTATAGGTGGATAAAGGATTTGAAAAAAATAAAATGGGCCCCGAAAATTCGCGTATCTCTGTTCCGCAAAATAATTTACTCTTACTGTTTAAGTAAGACACTTTATAATGCGTCTTCATATTATAGGGTATGAAAAGCTCTTTGCCTTCTTTTTGGGAATAAACGGCGAATTCGTCTGTATTGGTTGTGCATATCGTTGTTAGTTCTTCTTGGTCGATTTCATCCAGCTCTATTTTTGGGGTTGATTCTGTCATTCTTTGCGCTTATTTGTTTCTTACATTTAATTTCTAAAGTCATTAAAGCGTGATCTTATTCATTCTTGTTTTATAGCTGAGGATAAAATTATGTATTATTATAACGTTATATTTGATAAAAATTTATTATTTGTTGTGTTTTTTAGATATTATTTCAACGGTGTTGCTTTTTTTATTTTATACTGTATAAAATGTGTTTAGAGTAAGTGTTGTTCGTCTTTTTTTTAAATAAAGAAGAAGATATAGGGATAAATGATCTTTTAATTTGATGATGTTGAGGTTTTTACATGAACTTTTTATTGATAAAAGGGAAGGGATACGCAAAGGGACGGTGAAATAGACCGAAGTAAATCAAGTAAAAACATACTTTACACCCTCTTTTTTATTGCCTAAAAATTCAATCGAGTCTTATTATTTTTAAAATAATAAGACTCGATTGAATTTTTTAAATTGCTTTGATATAAAAGGTATGCGCTTGTAAGTGTTTTTGAAAAGGAAGAATGGAGGTGCTTATTTCAAGAGGAGGGGTTTGGTATAAACAAGTTTTGTGGTGTTCTCTTCAAGTGGGACGGTTGCTACACACTGATATCCGCAGCGTTCAAGTAATTTCTTTGAATTGATATTGTGTTCAAAGAGCTGTGCACGAATAGTTGTATAGGGTAAGTGAGTACTTATAAACTGCGCTAACCCGTGTAATAATTCAGTGGCAAAACCTTTCTTCCAATAAAATTCATGTAAAATATAGCCGATTTCTACTGTCGTAGTAGTATCTTGGCACTGGAATAATCCCACTTCTCCGATAAAAGTTGAAGCTGTGTTTGTTCTCCATGTGATTTTGTAAAGGCCAAGTTGTTTCTTATAAGCATGTTGATTGAGGTTGTATTTATTTTCCAAATCGGCAACTGTCCAAGGTAATTTGTTGTTGGGAATCCAACGCATAGTTGTACGGTGGTTGTGCAACAAGAGTAAAGAAGGTAAATCGGTTTCTAATTGAATGCTACTGATGGTCAAACGAGAAGTCTCAAATAAAGTGAACATATTCTGAATAGGTTAGATAGGGAATAAAAATAAACAATTTGCTATACAATAAACAAAGAATAAAAAGGATGAGGGCGGGTAATTATGCAAGTAATATTTTATATTGTAGAAAATAATTTAATATAATGTTTAGATTAGCATGGTTATTGTTTGTGATGAATAGTTTTCTTGTAGAAAATGCAAATTGAATAAATAATGTAAAGATAACAAATGAAACAGAAATCAATTACGAATGTATTAACAATAGGTTTTGCGTTGTTTGCCATGTTTTTTGGCGCTGGAAATATTATTTTACCTCCTATTATAGGGCTTATTACTGGTGAAGACTGGTCTGCTGCCGTTTCAGGATTTACAATTACGGCTATTATTGCCCCGTTCTTGGGAATACTAGCAGTGCTGCTTTCCGGAGACGAATTTACTGATTTAGGGAAGAGAATCAATAGCACTTTAGGATTGGTTTTAGCGACAATGATCATTTTGAGTATTGGTCCTCTTGTGGCAATTCCCCGTACTGCAGCAACAACTTTCGAAATTGGATTATTGCCCATTTGGCCCGATTTTAATCCTATTGTTTCTTCTGTTTTATTCTTTGCTATAACACTTGCGTTGTCAATATCTCCGTCTAAAGTTGTTGATATCATTGGAAAATACCTAACCCCTCTGTTGTTACTCTTGTTGACCGTTATGATTGTCATGGGGATTCTTCATCCATTAGATGGAACTAAAGATAATGGAATAGGGGCCACTGAGTCCTTTCGCAGAGGATTTGCCGAGGGGTATCAAACCATGGATGTTTTAGCTTCTGTTATTTATGCGGGTATCATTATCGCTGGGGTTAAAGCCAAAGGATATACGAGTCAAGAGGCAAAAACAAAAGTAACGTTCTTGTCTGGAGCTGTAGCAACTTCTTGTCTATTGTTTATTTATGGTGGACTTGTGTATTTGGGAGCGACTTCTGGATACAATGTTACGGGTGAATTGAAACGCACTGAATTATTGCTTTATATTTCTAATCACGTTTTAGGCGCTCATGGTACAGTTGCCTTGTCTTTGTGTATTGCCTTGGCCTGTTTGACCACCGCTATTGCTCTAGTATGTGCGACGGGTACGTTTTTCAATCAGTTGACTAAGGGAAAAGTAAGCTATAAGGTAATTGTGATTGCAACTTGTGTCTTTTCTGCTATTTTAGCTGTCAATGGAGTGGATCAGATTATTGATTATGCAGGACCATTTTTAGGAATAATCTATCCAATTACTCTTACTCTAATTGTGTATATTGTCTTATTCGGAAAAATAGTCAAACGAAAATCGCCTTTTGTAGGGGCAATAGCAACAACAACTGTTTTTTCTCTTGTGCAATTTTACATCGGCATGACAATTGACAAGGCTTCAGAAGAAAGTTTTGTATTTCAATTGAATCAAGGAATTCAAAAGATTCCGTTGTATAATTACGACGTACCTTGGTTGTTGCCGTCTTTTGTCGTTTTTATTCTCGTATATATCGTAAGTAAAAAATAAAAAAATCCCATTCTCACGGAATGGGATTTTTTTATTGTAGTGAGATTCGTTCGCCTTGTGTGGGAAAAATATAGTGGAGCTGTAAAGGATTGTTCTCCTTTAATTCTTGTTTGATCTGTTCAATTTGATTGCCCGAGGGTTTTAAATGAGTAACGATGATCGTCAAGTCTTTTAAATTTTCAAGCTTAGCATACTGAGCAAGTTTACTCAACTCTTCGGTCAGTAACTTCGGCGTTAGATGACCAAATAACAAATGCTCAGGTTGACTATTTGGAAAAGAGACCTCTATTAAAATAGTTTTTAAATTTTTATTTTGAACAAGAGGGGCAATGTACTCCCATATTGTCGTTAAATGATTGGTTTTTTCAATTCGATCTGCTCCTGTATCTCCAAAGTAGAGTACATAATCGCTGTTATTTCTCAATAGAATGGCTGAACTCTTTTGTGGACTCACGTGACTTAACTCAAAAATTTCTGCAGAAAAAGTGGTGTTGTCAATAGGAAAAGAATGGAAGGGCTTCACTTTTGCATAGGTGTACTTTCCTAATATAGGAGATTCTCCCTCATTACCGAAATTGGCCCAAGAGGCATTAGTGAAATAGTTTTGCTTAAAAATATCCGAAACAAATGGCAACGAATAAATGGGCTTGGCAGAATCTTCTGGTGAATTGATAATTAAACCTGAAAGGTGATCCAAATGACCATGTGAAATAAAGTATCCTTTGATGTACTGTTGTAGCACAGTTTCAAACGAAACATCAAACGTACCTTTTTCAATCGCTTTGTTTATGCCACTTCTTAGCGTTCCAGCATCTAGCGCTATATAAGAATTGCTGTTTTCTACTCCTAGTAAATAACAAGATAAATTGCTCTCATCGCCACCACCATATACTCCGAGTGGAATTATTTCTAGGTTTTGCGCTAGTAGCGTAGAGGTGCTGTAAAGTAAAAATGCGGAAAGGGTTAAAAAGAACTTCTTCATTATAGATGTATTTGTTGCAAAAGTACGGATAATCGAAGTAGAGGTTATCAATATTTTATTTTTTTAGAAAAGTGAAAAGTTAACTAATCGCTTGATAACGGTTTAGTAATGGATTAATAATCTATAGATTCTTCTTGGACTATACCTTTGACTGGAATAAAGAATAGAAGAATGAATTTAAAGGATAAATGGATTAACGATCACTTCGAGTTGTATTGGGATGAATTGTATAGTTATTCTTGTAATATTGTTCGCGATCATCAGTTAGCAGAAGACGTGGTACAAGAGGTTTTTGTACAGATCTGGAATAATTTTAATCAATTATCTATTTTGGACGCAAAGTCATACCTTATGAAGAGCGTTCGAAATCGAAGTATTTTGGCCCTTAAAACAGTCGATTTTGATACAATCCAATTGGAAACAGTCTATCACACTTTAACGCAGAATGAAAACTTATCTGCGGAAGAACAAGGGTATTACAAGGAAGAATTAGTAGATTTCATCTTTGCTAAAGCCAAAGAAGTACTCCCTAAACGCTGTTTGGAAGTATTTCAATTGAGATATGGTAGCCACCTTAGTTATAAACAGATTGCAGAACAATTGAGTATTTCTGAAAGTACCGTAGACAAGCAAATTCACAAAGCAATTAAAAATTTAAAAATAAACTTACCTTATTCTATTGATTTGCTAGTAGTATTACTGATCATATGCCAGTAAATAGCACTAGTGTATAAAGCCGAAACTAGTAATGTTATCTAATTGTTAAGAATTAAAAGGAGGGATGGGGAGAATGAGCAAAGACTCACTCTTAGTTATAGAAACCCAGAAGACCTATGATTAAAAAGTTTAGACAACTTTGCGATAAGTATTTAAATCAAACTGCTTCACCTTCGGAAAGAAAGGTAGTAGATGATTTTATCCAAACCTTGCAAGAACAACCATTCGTTAAGCGCAATCAGGTAAAAGATGATACGCAGTTGAAACAGCGAATGTACAGTAGAATTAAATTTACTACTGGAATTAAAAAACGACAACAAAAGCGAAAGCAACAAGCCTTATTGGTAGTAACGCTCTTTGTGCTGCTTATCAGTGGTATAGGGGTGTCTGTTGATTTCTTCCTTCCAAACAATAAGCAATATGCAGTTGCTTTAGGTGAGAAAACGCAATCTATTCAACTAGATGATACTACAACAGTTGTGTTAACGCCAGGTTCTAAACTAGTGGTTTCCAAAGAATTTAATACGGTTAATCGACAAGTACAGTTAGAAGGAGAGGCGTTTTTTAATGTCGCTCGAAATGAAGCAAAACCTTTTATCGTTCAAACAAATCAAGTTGCTGTAGCCGTATTGGGTACTTCTTTTTTGGTAAATGATCATGAAGTTGTAGTGAAAACGGGGAAAGTAGTGGTGGAAAACCAGCAAAAAATCCAAACAGATAAAGTCTGGCTTACCGCACATGAAAAAGTGTCCTTTTCGAACGGGGAATTTAAGAAGTCTTTAGTGGATGTTCTTTCTTTATATTCCAGTTATAAAGGAGCACTCGTTATGCATGAAATACCTTTATTAACCTGGAAAAAAATAATTGAAGAAGAGTTTAATGTTGTAATTCAAATCGAAGATCTACCGCAAACTGAACTTTATACAACGGGAGATTTTAGATTTACTTCACTTCAAGATATTTTACATAGTTTTTGCTTTATCCATCAGGTAAAGTACACGGTTTCGGGCTCCCATATACACGTTGAAAAATAGTTGTAGAAATGAAGAGGCTAAAAGGGACGTATCTTAAAATGTGTTTTGTATTGGGGGTAGTGACTTTCGGTCACTTGAATCTTTTTGCTTTTTATGTACCCATTCAAATGGAGAAAATAAAAGACGTGCTTGTGTTTCAAAGTAAAGTAAACAGTTTAGCCACCATTTTTAACTCCATAGAGGAACAAACCAAATTTAGAGTGGTGTATTCTCTTGAAGCGATAGATACTTCTTTAATGATTCACTTGACTTCGAAACACATTAAATTAATTGATTTGTTGAATCAAATTGAAAGAGAAAAAGAAATGGACTATAGTCTCAGTGGCAATCTCATTTCTTTTAAAAATAGATTTCATTCTAAAGAAGGAAAAAACAATGCTGTTTTTTTGGAACAAATCCATAACATTCAAGGAAATGTCCAAGATACACAAGGAAATCCTTTAGCCTATACTGTCGTGCGTCTTCTCCATTCAACTATCTGGAGTTTAACGGATGAGCAAGGAAATTTTACCCTACAACTAGAGGAAGGAAGAAAGAACCCTGTATTGTCTGTTGCATTAGTAGGGTATGAAAGTAAAGAGATACAAATAACAAAAACCAATAGTCAACAGCTTTTTATTCAGTTGAACAAGGAAAATAAAAGTCTAGAGGAAATTATCATTACAGGCTATTCAAACCAAGTAAAGGCAGATTATACAGGTTCGGCTGTACAAATATTGGGCAATCAGTTTCAAGACTTACCTCAGGCGGATATAGTCGATATGTTGAAAGGAAAAGCGACTGGGGTTCAGGTGTTTAGTGAAAATAGTCCTGGTGGAGGTAACTCCTTAGCCATACGAGGTTTAAATACAATGAATACCAATGATCCTCTTATTTTGATCGATGGCGTTCCTCTAGTCAATGGGTTGAATACAATTAACCCGAATGATATAGAGACAATTTTAATTTTAAAAGATGCGGAAGCTTCTATTTATGGATCTCGAGCCGCTAATGGTGTGTTGTTAATCACAACGAAAAAAGCCAATCAAACTGGTGAAATTGTTTTGGAGGTAAACAGTTATGGCGGAATTCAATACGCTGTTAATCTACCTAAAATGCTAAATGCGAAAGAATATGGACAGATGTTGTGGCAGGCGTATCGAAATGATGGTGTTCTACCCAATCATAGCATTTATGGAAATAACCCACAACAGAGTAGCATTCCGGAATATTTGACCGCTGATCGCAGTATTCGAAGTGCGGATGTCAATTGGGTAAAAGAAATTTTTACTCCCGCACGTATTCAGTCGCATAGCTTCTCTATTTCCAAAGGGGATACCTTAGCTCAACAGCGGTTTGGATTGGGGTATTTTGAACAAAAGGGTATCCTCAAAGATACGTACTTTAAACGCCTAAATGCGCGATATAACTCAAGTTATCATCTGTTAGATACCCATCTTACGGTGGGAGAAAATTTCAATATATCCTACGCAGAACAAGTGGAAATAGGTACAAACAAGGCACTAAACTCAATTGTTTATGACGCTTATATGTATCCATCAATTATTCCTATTTATAACGAAAAAGGAAACTTTTCGGGAAATCCAATTAATGATAGACAAAACCCTTTAGGCAGATTGTACCGAAATAAAGATAATAAACGCAAAGAAATTCGCGCTGTAGGTAATCTTTTTGCTCAAGCCACTTATGCAGATTTTACATTTCGAACTTCTTTGGGATTGGACTTTCTCAATATCAATAGCAAGCGCTTTGACACCACATTTGATGAATTATTTGTTCAACAGGCCGTCAATACTTTGGCAACGGAAAATAGATACAATTATCAATGGGTATTCAGTAATACATTAAATTTCAAACGTCGCATGAGAAAACACGATGTTCAAGTAGTGGTTGGGCAGGAAGCGATACAGTATTATTATGAAGGTCTATCTGCTTCTCGAGATAATTTTTTACAAGAAGATGGTACCCATTGGTTTTTGGATTATGGTACAGAGAATCAATTGAATTCGGGAAATGCGTACCAATGGAACTTGAATTCTTATTTCGCCAAAGTCAATTATGCGTTCAATCGAAAGTATATATTTACTGCCTTAGTTAGACGAGATGGCACTTCTCGCTTAAAAAACTACCGATGGAGTAATTTTCCCGCACTTGCTGTCGGCTGGAAGGTCAATGAAGAAAACTTTTGGCCCTCAACAATCAAAAATAACAAACTCATGCTTAAGTTGAATTGGGGAATTAGTGGTAATCAACAGGTTCCAACGTATTCAACGGTGCAAAGTTTTAGCCATAATAACTATAATTCGAATTATGATATTGAAGGATCGCAATATACATCCACAACAGGTTTAGTTTCTACACGGGTGGCAAATGCTGATTTGCGTTGGGAGTCCACTCGTCAAATTGATGCAGGTATAGAAGCAACTTTTTTTGAAGATAAGCTCCAAATTGCGGTCGATTACTACACCAAAAAAACAAAAGACCTCTTAGTTTATCGCTCTTTACCTTTGACTTTTGGCGGTGCTCATAAAGGATAATGGATCAATGATGGGGCTGTAGAAAATAAGGGAGTCGAAATGACCATTGCATATCGCAATTCGTATCGTGAATTAGACTACGGCATCTCCTTGGCTTTTACAAGTAATAAAAATAAATTAACCCGTTTGCAATCCACTTCTTATTTGTCTATTCCTAGTTCGTCTTTACACGATGTTAATTTTGGACAAGAAGTATCGCGTACAAGAGTAGGACATCCAATTGGTGCTTTTTATGGTTACGTCTCCACAGGCATTTTTCAGAACCAAACGCAAATAGATGCTTATGGATTACAACCCAATGCTCAACCAGGGGATCTAATCTTTCGGGATTACAATAAAGACGGAGTGATAGACCATGAGGATAGAACACAAATAGGATCACCACATCCTAAATTTACAGCTAGTTTAAATTTAAATTTCACGTATAAAAACTTTGATTTACAGTTGTTTTGGATTGCTAGTTATGGCAATGATATTTATAATCTAACCAAATATCAGTCGCACTTTTTTAATCAAGAGGCCTATAATAAATCCGCTCATGTATTAGACGCATGGACGCCTGAGAATACGAATACGTCAATTCCCCGACTGACAAGGGACGACCCCAATAACAATATTCGACCTTCTTCTTACTATATCGAAGACGGTTCTTTTCTCAAATTGAGTACTGTACAATTGACGTATACTTTTTCTAATAAAAAGGAAAAGAAAGCGAAGTTTAGCGCTTTCCTACAACTTAGTAATGTCTTTACGCTTACCCGATATAGCGGATTAAGTCCTGAAGTCGGATTTCAAAATTATACCAGTAACAACAGAAGCTTAGATCTAGGGGTTGACCGAGGACTATATCCTCCAGCTCAAACAATGTCCCTTGGATTTACAATACGATATTAACGATGAATAAACCTGTTTTTTTACTTTTAAAAGTAGTGGCTTACAGCTTCTTAGTTGTTTTTTTTACTGCTTGTTCAGGAGATTTTTTAGACGAATCGCCTAAAGGACAAATTAGCCCTGATCAAATGGCTACAGAAGAAAATATAGAGAAAATGATTATTGCTGCTTATCAATTACTCAATGGACAGATGGACAATTCTTCTAATGCCATGAATTCACCTGCTTCAAATTGGAGTTTTGGAGATGTGGTTTCGGATGATGCCTATAAAGGAGGAGGTGGAACGGGAGATCAGGCGCAGATTCACCGAATGGAATTATATCAAACTGACCCAACTATTGTCGATGTTGAAAGAAAGTGGAGTGTACTATATGAAGGGATTCATCGGGTAAATAGCGCGTTGCGCTTGTTGAATCAAGTAAAGGATATGGAGGATACATTAAAGGAAAGAAGAAAAGGAGAATTGTTCTTTCTAAGGGGACATTACTACTTCGAATTAAAACGCCTCTATAATCAAATCCCTTATATTGATGAGACTGTAGTTGAGATTGATGCATTTTATGTTTCTAATGTAGTGTATGGGTCAGAAGAACTCTGGGAAAAAATCGCAATGGATTTTGAGCGGGCGAGTGAGCGTCTTCCTGTTGTACAAAAAGAAGTAGGAAGACCTACAGAAACAGCAGCCTTAGCATATGCAACTAAAGTGAGACTCTATCAAGGAAAATGGAACGACGTGCTCCAATTGTCTCAACGTGTACTGGATAGCTCTTTTGGCTTGTATGAAGATTTTGAAGAACTCTTTTTGCCTGAAAATGACAATAATAAAGAGGTTCTTTTTGCCGTCCAACACGCAATTAATGAGGGTAGTTTTAAAAATTACAACGGCAGTGTGGGAGATCGACTTGCTGCACCTGGTGGACCCTTTTATCCGCAATATGGTTTTCATCGCCCTTCGCAAAATTTAGTTAATGCATTTAGAACAGATGAGATGGGATTGCCAATGGGAGGAAATGTTGACCTTACAGAAGAGGATTATGTGGATCCTCGATTGGATCATACCATTGGAAGACCTGGTATCCCTTATCGAGATTTGGGTATCGTCTATCAAGCCAGTTGGGCAAGAGATGAAGCTACTTACGGACCTTACGCTCCTAAAAAGAGAATCGTATCGGCCAACTCCCCTTACTATAGCAAAACCTGGCCGTATGTGTCCGCGTTGAATTATTACGTCATTCGCTATGCAGAAGTTTTACTGTGGCGAGCTGAAGCACTTGTTGAGGTTGGTGATCTTGCACAAGCTCAGGTACTTGTTAATCAAATTCGAAACCGAGCAAAAAATAGTAGATACGTAAAAAAGATAGCAGAGGCAGCCTTTGCTGCTAACTATAAAATAGAACCTTATTCCCAACCGTGGAAAACGATAGATGAAGCAAAAAATGCTGTTCGATTAGAATCGCGCTTGGAATTAGCCTTAGAAGGGGAGCGATTTTTTAATCTCGTGCGATGGGGCATTGCCGCTGAGGTCATCAATACACAGTATTTACCTAAAGAAAAGAAAAAGAGGAATTTTTTAACTAATGCTTATTTCCAAGAAGGGAAAAATGAATATTTCCCAATTCCACAGCGCTATATCGATGGCGCAGGCCCAATTAAAATAGTACAAAACCCAAATTATTAAATATGAGAAAATTCATGTTGCTCCTGGTTGGTTTAACCTGGGGTGCGACCAGTTCCGCTCAAGAGCACCACACCAACGAAACTGTTGAACGATTAAAGGAAAGTAACTTTTATTTTTTTAATCAAATACTGAAAAATAAAACGGTATCTGCTCAACTCAAAAAGAATAAAGAGCTAAGCAAATGGACAGCGAGCCAAAGGGAAGCGCTAATTCAACACGAAAACCTGAAAGAAATACAAGAAGCAAGTCAAGTGGTAGCCCCTTATCTTTTTTCTACTGAAACAATCGATATGATTGTTAAAGCGTTCAACCTTTCACAAGATCAAACGGGTATTCAAACGCTAATTCAAGAAGTTAAACGTTCAGGTAAATATGCTAATTATGAAACATTAACGGATAGAGCGTTTCTCGAACAGGTGCTTCGGTTAAACTTAGAGGGGTTGAATCATACCCTAGCTGTATATGGAAAAGGGAGCGATCCTTACTATCCAAAAATTGATGCAGTATCCTATGACGTGAATTCTAATTACTACCAACGAACCTTGTTGTATTGGTCAAGTCATTTGATGAAAAATGATCCAGTAGATCCCTTGTTTTTTGAGCGATCATTGAATTATGCATTGTATTTAATGTATGCGAATCATCGAGATGAAGGGGTGCGCTACGAACCTTTAGATGAAAAATACAACGCAGCAGCACAAGCATATGCGCAAGAAGTAAATTTTAAGGAATACCCCTACAATGCTTTGATCGTATTAGGAGATGGACCAAGCAATTATCGCGATCCTTTATCTGCCTTAGGAAAGCTCAATTTAGAAATTGCCGTTGCTCAATATAAACAAAACAAAGCTCCTTTCATTATTGTATCAGGAGGTCATGTTCATCCCAATCGAACTGCAACCTGTGAAGCTATAGTAATGAAAGATGAATTGATGCGTATTTATGGTATTCCTGAAAAAGCCATTATTGTCGAACCTTATGCCAGACATACTACAACAAATCTTCGCAATGCAACACGCTTGATGTTGAGGTACGGATTTGATCTCACACAAAAAAGCATGATTGTAAGCCATTATAATCATATTCGAATGATCTACGACGATAAATTTAAGAAGCGCTTTATAAGAGAACTCGGCTATTTACCTGGAGAATTCATCGAAATAGAACAAGGAGAACTATTAGAATATTATCCTGTAAAAGTAATGACACACATCAATCCATTAGAACCTTTAGATCCGTAAAAAATTAATAGCAATCAAAAACTAAAATTCAATTCAAATGAAACAAAAGTTGTTTTTATTATTATCCTTAGTCAATCTTGCTTTTTTGGCAAGTTGTTCAACCTCAGATGAGAATAAGGAAACAAATCCTCAGCCTAAGACGATTGAGCATCTGAGAAAAGTAGTCCTGTCTTCCGACTTGAAATTTGGCCCTACCTCAATTACAGGTGTTGTGGTAAATGATCCTGCTCAGGGAAATACGGAACACAACTATCTTGTGGTACAAGATAAAATAGCTAAAGCAGCTGTTGTTTTAGAACTCACCAATGCTGTGCGATACAAAGTAGGAGAAGTAGTAGAAATTAACCTTGAGGGAGCTACTTTACAAGAAGTTGAGGGAGAAAAAATTGTGAAGAATATTTCAGGAGTACACGTAAAAACAACAGGAGAAAAAGTGGTTTTATCGCCTTTACCTGTTGATTTATCTACATTAAAAAAAGAAGTACAATACTGGGGACCTATACTCGTCATGCTAGATGATGTTAGGCTAGATCCCAAAGGAAGCACCACTTGGTTAGGCAGCCATGAAATAAGTGATGGTATTACCACAGCTAAACTAGAAGTGCGAAAAGAAGCTCAATTTGCAGATCAAGCCATTGCAAACAAATTAGCAACTGTTGTGGCTTTAGCGCGAGTGGGTCTAGGAGAACTTCGATTAATGCCGAGGTCATTAGAGGATATGGCATTGAAGATTTCTGAACTAAAAGAAGATTTTGAACAAAGCTCGAGTAGCTCTTATGATGTCAAAAGTTTAGTTTTTAGAACTGGAGAATGGACCATCGATGGAGGAATTACGGCAACAACAGAGGCCGATTTAAAAAATGGGGCGCAGTCTATCCGATTACAAGGTCATGCAACAAATGAATTGAGAAAAGGAATTCTAAGTATGAACTTCGATTTAGAAGAAGAGGTACAGACGATTAAGATCCATCATGGTATTTATCCTGCAAAAGCAGAGGTGAATAATGAAAATCCAACCGTTTTGCGTGTTGAAGTTTCTGTAGATCAAGGAGCTACTTATCAAGCTGTTGGGGAATTTGAAGTAGATACAAAAGCAGATATTTTAAAAGTAGCTGAATTCAAAATTGACGAAAATAAAAAAGGGAAAATGAGATTTAGAATTGTTAATATTTCTCAACCTTTTGAAAATGGAAATCGACCACGTGTAAATATAGATGATATTATATTCGGATTCTAAGCTGAAAAAAATGAAAAAACTTACCTATATAAAGCATATCGTTTTTACTTTATTTCTTCTGCTCTTAACGAGTGGATATGCACAAGTACAAGTAGTTTCCATCAACGGAAAAGTAGAAGCTTCAGATGGTCATTTGCCTGGAGCAATGGTTAAGGACCTGGTTTCTTCTAAAACAGTAGTTACGGATCTAGAAGGACGTTTTACAATTTCTACATCAACCAAACAAGGTTGGTTAGAGATTTCGATGTATGGGTATAGTACCCAAAAAGTTGCCTTTGAAGAAGGAAAAGAACTACATGTTTTCTTACAAGAGGAAAATCAACAGTTAGAGGAGGTGGTAGTCGTAGCTTATGGAGAGCAGAAAAAAGAAAACCTAACTGGCGCAGTGGACCAGATTAAAGGAAGTGAGCTAGAAAATAGACCATTGCCGAATGCTGCCCTTGGGTTGCAAGGATTGGTGGCAAATTTGAATATCGCTCCCACAGATGGTAAACCTACGCAATCGCCCCGTTTCAATATTCGAGGAGCTACTTCGATTGGACAAGGAGGGAGTGCGTTAGTATTGATTGATGGGGTAGAAGGAAATCCTGCACTTTTAAATGCCAATGATATCGAAAGTGTTTCTGTATTAAAGGATGCTGCTTCAGCTGCTATTTATGGAGCAAGAGGGGCTTTTGGTGTGGTATTAATCACAACGAAAAAACCAAAAAAAGATCATTTTGTGATTTCGTATAACCAGAATATGAGTTTTAAGAAACCAACGCGAATTCCCGATTTTGTAACGGATAGTTATACCTGGGCTTCTATGTTTAATGAGGCTTTCGCTAGTTGGAATAACTACAGTAGTACGCCGCAAAATGTAAATAAAACCATGCCGTTTTCTCAAGAGTATTTGCAGGAACTGGAAAGAAGATCTAAAGATCCTAATGCACCCAAAGTGGAAATAGACCCCTTAACAGGCGAATATATCTACTATGACAGTACCGATTGGCAAAAATTACTCTATAAAGATCAAACCTATGCTCTAACACATAATTTGTATTTGTCAAGTGGTACAGATAAAAGTCAATTTTCGTTAAGTGGTCAAATTATCGACCAAAAGGGAATGTTTCGCTACAATTCAGACGATTACAAAATGTATAATTTTAGAGGAGTCGCAAGTTCAAAGTTAAAATCGTGGTTGGATGTTTCTAATACCTTTTCGTTTGCAAAAACAGAATACCACAATCCTTTGAATATAGGAGAAGCAGGAGGAATTTGGCGAAATATGGTAGCAGAAGGTCATCCAATGAGTCCAATGTTAAATCCCGATGGTACGCTAACCCATTCGGCCGCTTATACAGTAGGAGATTTTTACTATGGTAAAAATGGCATGGACAAAAACAATAAACTATTCAAGAACACCACGAGTTTTAAAGCGAGTGTACTAGCAGAAACACTAAGTGTGAATGCGGATTTTACGTATCAAATGATGATCGATGAAGAAACGAGAAGAAGAGTTCCCGTTCCTTATAGTAAAGCTCCTGGGGTTATTCAATATTTAGGAGCTAGTACAAATGACTACCGTGTGATGAATCGCAATACGGAGTTTCTAACGTCCAATTTCTATGTAAAGTATAAACATCAATTGAACAAACACAATTTCAATGTCTTAGCAGGACTGAATCAAGAGATGTCCACATTCAAAAGTACAGGTTCTCAACGCAATGGCTTGTTGTTTGATGAGGCGAATGATCTAAATTTAGCCACAGGCGAATCGATGATTGTGTCTGGTGGTTATGAAAGATGGACGGTATTAGGGGGTTTTTATCGCTTTACTTACGATTACGATAATCGTTATTTGCTTGAACTTAACGGGCGATATGATGGTTCTTCTAAATTTCCTTCCAATGAGCGTTTCGCTTTCTTCCCATCTGTATCTGCTGGATGGAATATATCCAATGAACCTTTTTGGACTATCTCCCCTCAATATATTAGTTTGTTGAAAGTAAGAGGATCATATGGAGCCCTAGGAAATGGTAATATTCGTTCTTATTCTTTTGTTGAACAATTGGCAATTAATAGAGAATTGAGAATCTTAAATGGAGAATTAACGAATTATACTTCTGCTCCAGGTGTAATTCCAAAAGGATTAACCTGGGAAACTGTGACCACTCAAAACGTCGGGTTGGATGTCAATTTTTTAAATAATCGCTTGACCTTTAGCGGAGATGTTTACGCGAGAACTACGAAAGATATGTTCACTTTAGGACCTGAACTTCCTGCTGTTTTTGGATCAAGTTCACCAAAAGGAAACTATGCAGACTTACGTACTAAAGGGTGGGAAATCACAGTAAACTGGAGAGACCAATTTACTGTTTTAGCAAAACCCTTCAAATACAATGTGCGATTTACGTTAGCAGATAATACGACTAAAATCTTAAAATACAACAACCCAACACAGAAGTTAAATGACTATTATGAAGGACAACGTCTCGGTGAAATATGGGGGTATGTAACAGATGGTTTCTTTACGTCAGAAGACCAGATTAAAGGATCGGCTAATCAAGATCTTTTTAGCTCAACAGCACAAGGAGTTTGGAGACCTGGAGATATTAAGTTCGTAGACCTAAATAACGATGGGGTCATTGATAATGGAGATAATACCGTAAGTAATCCTGGAGATCGAAAGGTGATAGGAAACGCTTTACCGCGTTATACTTTTGGTTTACAAGTATCAGGTGATTGGAATAATTTCTTCTTCTCAGCATTTTTCCAAGGAGTTGGAAAACAAGACTGGTACCCAAGCAAAGGCGCCAACTCCTTCTGGGGGCAATACAATGCTCCTTATGGACACCCACTACAATCACAATTAGATGATATCTGGACGGAAGAAAATCCAAATGCTTATTTTCCTCGTTATACGGGATATTTAGCTTGGTCTGATTCGGGAACTTTACGCCAAACACAAACCAAATATTTGCAAAATGTAGCCTATATACGCTTGAAGAATATTCAGTTGGGATATGATTTAGCTCCATTACTCCCTAAGCACTTAGGAGTAGAAACACTTCAACTTTATGTGTCAGGAGAAAATTTATTTACGTATTCTCCTTTCTATAAACGCTCTAGTGCAATAGATGTTGAAAATATTGGATCTTCTGATCAAGATGTTGCAAATACAAACTATGGAGATGGATTCAATTACCCAATCTTAAAGAGTCTCTCCTTTGGAATTAATATTAGTTTCTAAAATTAAGTAGTATGTCAAAAGTAAATTATTTTTATATTTTTTTGTTTCTGTGCTGCATCAGTTGTTCAGAATTAGATCAAGACCCTGTGTCAACGGTGAGTAGTGAGGCCGTATTTAACAGTGAGAAAGGATTGGAGCTATACGCAAAATCCTTCTATCAAATATTGCCTACGACCAATGAAATTCTCCGTGGTGATAATATGGCAGACTTCATTGTGCGAAAAGATGTACCTAACTTCTTTAGACCTGGTGCCTTTGGACCTAAACAATCTTCTGGATGGACCTGGGGACAATTGAGAAATGTCAATTATTTTTTGGAACACAATACCTCTAGTCAAATCGATCCAGAGACGAAAAATCACTACAACGGAATTGCTCGCTTTTTTAGAGCCTTATTTTATTTTGAAAAAGTCAAACGATTTGGAGATGTTCCTTGGATTAATAAAACGCTAGATGTAAATGATCCATTACTATACGGTACAAGAGATTCAAGAGTAGTGGTCATAGATTCAGTCATGAAAGATCTAGATTATGCAATCAATCATATTAAAACAACAAAAGACGCGACAAAGACTTTGATTACTAAGGAGGTAGCTGCTGCTTTTAAGGCGAGAATAGCCTTGTTTGAAGGAACCTATAGAAAGTACCACACAGAACTAAATCTAACTGGTACTGCGGATCAATTGTTACATCAAGCCGTGAAAGCATCCGAATTAGTCATGGAGAGTGGTGTATATAATTTAAATACAAAGTCAGAACAACCGTACCGCGATTTATTTATTAGTGATCAACCCAATAACGAAGAATTTGTATTGGTCAACGCTTATGATAAAGAATTAGGCGTGTTACACGATGCAAACTGGTACTATACAAGTGCTTCCTATGGAGATCGAATTAGTTTTACCCGTAGTTTTATTCATACATTTTTAAATCGTGATGGAACTGCTTTTACGGCTAATCAATCCTACAAGACCAAAAGCTTTGTAGAAGAAATCGAAAATAGAGACGGACGTTTAGCTCAACTAATTCGCACTAAAGGATACCAAAGAAATGTGGGAGGGAATTTGACGTTAACGCCTCCGGTATTTAGCTATACCTACAGCGGATATCAACCTATTAAATGGGTGAAAGACGATGTGTTCTATGACAGTGGGCGAAATAATGATAATGTGGTTCCTATCATGCGATATGCTGAGGTATTGTTAAATTATGCAGAGGCTCTTGCAGAATTGAACGCAATGTCTGAAGAACAATGGCAAAATACTATTGGAAAATTAAGAGCGAGAGCGGGAATTCAAAACAGTGACCACAAGCCTCAAATCGTGGATCCTTATCTACAACAAACTTTTTATGCCCAAGTTTCAGATCCCGTTTTGTTGGAAGTAAGAAGAGAACGTGCCATCGAATTAGCGTTAGAAGGATTTCGATTTGACGATGTAGTTCGATGGAAAATGGGACAACTATACGAAAAAGGAAGAAATGGAATGTATGTCAAACAACTAGATGAACCTTTAGACTTGAATAGTGATGGTGTTTTGGATGTCGTATTTTTTATCGGCAAACCTAAAGACCAAATTCCAGGTGTACAATACGTCAATGTCGACCCAAGTAAAGGTGGGTTGCGCCTGTCAGAAACAACACATGGGGAATTAGAATGGTTGTGGAATGACCCAATACAATGGGAGGATAAATTTTATCTATACCCAATCCCAGAAAAAGATTTATTAATGAATAGTAATTTAAAACAGAATCCAGGATGGTAAGAGTTAAAACAGCAATTAATCGAATAGCGGGTGTAGCTATCTTAATGTTTACATTGGCTTGTAATTCAAGTGACAATGGAATAGTAAAAGAAAAAGATAAAGAACAAGAGCATCAAGACGATCAAACGGGGCAAAAAGATACACTTACATTGATGAGTTATAATATTCACATTGCTAATCCACCTTCAAAAGGAGATGGTTTTGTAGATTTAGATGCTATTGCTGCAATAATTAGGGAGGAGAATCCTGATGTAGTTTTACTACAAGAAGTAGATCGATTTACAGATCGTTCAGGAAAAACAAGTGATCAAGCGTTGGTATTAGGAGAGAAAACAAATATGAATTATTACTTTGCTAAAGCATTGAATCGATCGAATGGTGAATATGGGGTGGCGGTTTTGACTAAAAAAGAACAAAAATTAGCCGTTAAACATAGCCTTCCAGGTGCAGAAGGAACTAAATCTGAATTGAGAACTATTGGATTAGTAGAAATTGAACTAGCCCCTGAAAAAAGCATATACGTGGCTTCTACCCATATTGATCATTTAGAAGACAGAAGTAAACAAGTGCAATTAAGAGAAATGATGAATTTCTTAACTCCATATAATGCGAAACCTATTATTATAGGAGCAGATTTAAATATGCCACCTACTCATCAATTGTGGAATTCTTTATCTACTATGTTTCAGATGGGATGTATAGGAACTTGTCCCTTAACTGCACCTGCTAGTAAACCGAGAACGACGATTGATTATTTGATGATGAATGAAAAAGCACAAGAACAATTTAAGGTTATTGACTATTACACTGTAAAAGATGATTACGCTTCTGATCACTTCCCAGTAGTGATGAAAGTAGAATACACAAAGTAATGATATATAAAGGAAGAAGAGGAGCAATTGAGTTCCTCTTCTTTTTTGATGGTATAAAGCTTGTCGATACAAAGAAATCTTGTTCCTCGGATACCCTTTGCTTGGTCTTTTTGTGACTCTCGTTCTTAGAGAGTCAAGTGTAGCTCCACGGTGAATCCATACTGGCTCTATTAAAAACACGGTTTTAATGGACTCATCATGGACTCACTATGGACTCACTATGGACTCATCCACTAGGAGGTGAGTTGATGAGGGGGGGAGGAGATGAGGAGGTGAATCTTGTAAAGTTGTGTCGATTGTCATGATCAAAAAAACAATCTTCTCATCATGGTATTCTTTCTTAAATCGAAAAAGACCATCACAAACCTCACAATCCTTTCAAAAAATCTTCTCCCTTAACTTCAATCCTACTAGTGAGTTGCGCTTAAACTGAAAAATACTTTTCAAAAAAGGCGATAAATAATTTGGAAGTGGTGAAAAAGGTA
>NZ_JBMVQP010000035.1:0-36037 GCF_050522425.1 Myroides sp. C6-3
TTTGGTGTTCGATGAATCTACGCTACGCTCCGATTTTCGCTTCGCTCCGATTTCTCCTGCGTCGAGGTGACATGACGGGAGTGAGTGACGGGAGTGAGTGACGTACTTTCTATTTCAGAAAAATCTACCGTTAACCGTTAACCGTTAACTGTTAAACGACCTACAAAAAAAAGCTTGAGTTAAAACCCAAGCTTTTTTGTACTATACCCTTTATTTTGCATGTTTTAATACATCAATTGTATCCATCCTGTGCGTTGTTTACCATGAGAGGTCAAAATGTAGTAATAGGTGCCTGATGGCAACATCTTACCGGATTTATTCTGTCCATACCACTGTTTTTTATAGCCTCGTCCATGTGAATAAACTTCTACTCCATCCCGGTTAAAAATCTTAATCTGCGAGATACCGTGACCACTTAAATCAAGTGATTCATTCAGACCATCGCCATTTGGAGAGATTCCCTTCGGTAAAGGACAATCATCATAATTGACTTTGAAGCTACTTTCATCAATACACTCCACTTGAGCGGAGCCATTTTTCGCATAGATAAAGATCTCCATCGGCATTAAGATCTCCTGACCTGGTTGTAATTCCAATCCCTGACCATGAGGTCTGGTGAAATAACGGTTGTATTTTAAAGGTTGCGGCAATACAAAAGTTTCACACGCTAAATCTTGATCTTCAATTTGCATCGCAATAGCTTCCTCATGTATCACTACTGTAAACGTCGATTGTCCTTCACAACCTTCTTCTGTCTGTTTGTACACATAGAGTTGAGTAGTTCCAATTTGATCAAACACATATCCTGTTTCATATCGATCCCCTTCTCCGAAAGGTTTCGTATAAAATGCAGCTCCCTCTTCTACTTTAGGTAAGACATAAGCTTTACAAACCTCTACATTCGGTAGTATAGCTAGTTCCACTGGTGGAATTTGGATTAAATCAAAACTCCCTACTTTAAAACATCCTGTAGCTAAACTAATAACCTTCACATATACTGTTTGACGACCTTTGATTTTAACAGTTCCTACAATAGCTTGTTCTAAACTTTGATCAGCGAAATATTCTACTTTAAAGAACTCATCTGTAGATGCTAAATGTTCATAGATAACCGAGTTGTAACTCGAAGGATCTATCTCTGCAACTTTCGTATTCCCTTGTCTATTACTACATGCGTGCAAATCAGGGAGGACTGAAACATCAAAATCCTCTTTTATAAAGTTGTATTTTTCTTCTAATACGATTTCATTTCCCTCACATAGGGAATACGTCACTTTAGCGATGTATTCAACTTCATCGTCAATCAATACATCAATAGCAGGTGTTGTAGCATATTCTTCTCCATTTCTATACCATTGTAATTCGACGACAGAATCCCCATTAGGCGCAAAACGCCAAGCTTCTTCTGCTGCTCTCCAATTACCAGTATTTCGAGTAAATGGAGTACGAGTTTTGGATCCATTCTCATTGACAATACCAATGACACTGTTGCGGTTATTCTCTTCGTTTCCAGAAGCCGCAATCGGCCTTTTTTTGAGGTACACTTCTATCGTATTGATATTTTCATATAGTACAATTTGAGACGTTTGAGTAGTCCCCTCAATATTTTCCTCGTCATATGCTTCACCTTCAAGAGCTACATGGTAGGTATTAAAGACAAAAGCACGACACGGGAATTCTCCATATACTTTATAATTTACAGAAGCGTCTGCAGGTGAGTTTTGTAAATCTAAATCTTGCATAGCACCAAAGATAGCATCCAAAAACGGAGCATCCTCAGGGGTACCATTGATCAGTTCTTTTTCCAAAACTCCTGAACTCTCACTACCTGGTGCATACTGACCATTCGCTGTTTCCCCCTCAATACTAAAGGACATCACGGCATTCGTGGTCAACAGTACTTTGCTATAAGTATTGCCATAGAAGCAGAAGTTAAAACCTAAATCTACTGCCTCTGACCACTGATCATCTCCTGTTATTTCTGTGCTTCCTTGATCAACAAAAGGATAAAGTGGCGCATAATCAATGGCTTTGTAATAATAATCATCTGTTGCACGGCTATTGCCATAATCCACTTTTAATGTGGTCTGAATAGAGGTATCCTCGCAGATTATATAGTCCCCCGAATCACTGGTTGGCAAATCGAGATCTTCTTTTGTCAAATCAATACACGAGGTATCTACAGCGTAGAAATACTCTTTTGGTCCTCTCCAAAAACTACGCAGAAATTCTCCTTCTCCACAAATCGCTCGGACATAAAAGAGATAATGTTTCCCTTCTTCTACGGTTGTAACTATATAAGAGGGCGTATCTTCAACTAAAATTCCGCGATCTTCAGGTTCGGGCATTGCTTCTCCTTCTTCAATAATAAACACTTCCCACTGTGTCTCGTCGCCTTGAGCTTCCCATGAAAGCTCCACATCGGTAGTTCCCGCTATAAAAGTTGCCGCTAAATTAATCGGACTCAAACAGCCACTCGCCATTACCACGACATCATCAATGGCTGCTGGTGGTTGAACACCATTTTGATCATCATTGTACCATTTATAAATAAATGAAACCACTTGATTTTCCATGCCTAAAGGAATATCGGAAATTTGAACTTCCCTTTGCCAACCATTCGAATCCACGTAAAAAGGTTCTCCAATATCTAGTGTTCTTCGACGATTAGGCTCTGAAGTAGGCAATTCTAAATCGATATAATTAATAAAATTAGTAAAATAATCTCGAGGTGAGTCACTTCTAAATTCGCCATTTACCTGATAGTCATAAGCGACATAAAGTTCTCTCGCATTCGCTGGAATAATAAGCTCTCTTCTTGAGGTTGTAGCAATTCCATTCGGTGTATTCGTAGTATAGTGGTAACTCTCTCCTAAATCATCAGAAATATACAGAGAGCGATCACCAGAAAAATGAACTGCCTCACCTACAATCCAGCGATTTAATATTGATTCAGTGTCCCATTGATAAGCGTTATCATCTTCAAAGCCATCTCGAAACGGCAATTCTGCAGGTTGTTGAAGGGTACGAACCACTTGAACATCCCAATCGCCATAGCTGACTGTTTCTGTACTTGAAACACACTTAGGTCTAAAGTACACATAATGATCCCGTTGTAGTGGAGATAATCCCGTTATCTCATAGTCAAAATAGACATCCGGATGTGTTGGTACACTAGTATCTCCTAAACTCTCTAAAGGAATTTCCACATCTGACACAATCAAATCGTACAAATAAGCATTAATATTTACCTCTGTTAGATAATTCACACTCGCAGCTACAATGCTAAACGAGTTTGTTGTGATATTCTCAATAATTAAGCTAGGGCGAGATTCATTCGGATAATTTTCTCGATCTCGTATAACAAGATCACAAGTCAGATATATATTAATATTATCGATAGCTACCGCAATGACCCCATCTGAATCATAGCCACCACTCCACTGAAAATTAAATCGACCTATTCCCCCTCGAATTTCATTTTCGTCAGCTGTTTCACTCCATGGTATACTGATTTGAACTCGTTCAAATTCTGCAGGAGGATCCTTTACTTCCGAATCTCCATACTGTACTCTCCTACTAGACAATCCCCATCCAGAACCAAAGTTTGTACTATAATGACTAATTGGAATGCGAGCAACAGGGACATGATACTGTCCATTTAACAAGCGTACTTCAAAACCCGTTTTGAAATAATCTTGCCACTTGCCTGTGCCTCCCTCATTTCCAAGAGATCTCAAATCAAAATCAAGGTGTATTGTTTCTCGATTGTTGGGCATATTAAAATCAACATAAGCATGAGACGTTTGCAATATATCTCGAGTATAGTCATTGTGTACCCCTCCATCATTCGTTACATATAAAGAATGAGCGCCCCCATTTTCTATAGCAGAACCAATAACCCAAGTATTTTGAGTATCATTCATAAAATTAAAAGAAGAAGGACTTTCAAAATCGGTTGAATACGGAAGATCCACTGGAGAATGAAGCGTTAGATTATTCCCAGACGGAATATTTTCTACGACAATATTATCCAAATATAACCGCTCACTTCCTTCCTGTCTTCCTGTGACGTGAAAAGCAATATTTATATCTCCAGTAATAGGAAGACCCGTTCGTTGATCAACTAAATCATAAATAATCTCAACATAATCACCTGTTTCTCTATATTGGATAATAGGTGTAATTTTATGTGTAAATTCTTCTAACAGAAAATTGCCATTCACAGGCCCTAATCGATTAACCAATATTTCCATATTTGTTCGGGTCTGGATAGGCACACCAATCCTTGTAATCATATGATAAGAAAAACGCAAGCGTTGGTGTCCATTTACGCGGATTCTTGGTGAAATCAACCAATCATCCGCATTGCTTATACTTCCTTCAATGCGTATTGAGGCCGAGGGATTTCTAGATCCACCAGGGATATAGGGAACATCCCATGTTATTTCATCGTTATTATTATTAATAACGGTCCAACACCCTACCGTCAAAGATTCTGGTGAAAAAACTTCAACAAAGGGCAAAGCTGTGATAAGCTGTGGACAAACATTAGGTACATCCTGCAATAAAGTGGACCTGTTTAAACCCACATCTTGCTTACTTAGCACTTCCATTGCCTGTATTGTACTATAGGTAAACAGCACTACTGCTAACACCCATATCAAAAGCCCTTTATTTTTCATATAAATACACCATCATTTATTATCTAACTAACTGAATTAGAAAATCATTCAGCTATCAATCCACTAAAATAACAAATTATACTTTAAAAACTTAACAATAAGTTATTTTTAGTTAATTTTTACATAATTAAATAGAGATGCAAACTTTGTTTTTTTATACTTCATTTAGTATTAATACATCAACTGTATCCATCCTGTGCGTTGTTTACCATGAGAGGTCAAAATGTAGTAATAGGTGCCTGATGGCAACATCTTACCGGATTTATTCTGTCCATACCACTGTTTTTTATAGCCTCGTCCATGTGAATAAACTTCTACTCCATCCCGGTTAAAAATCTTAATCTGCGAGATACCGTGACCACTTAAATCAAGTGATTCATTCAGACCATCGCCATTTGGAGAGATTCCCTTCGGCAAAGGACAATCATCATAATTGACTTTGAAGCTACTTTCATCAATGCACTCCACTTGAGCGGAGCCATTTTTCGCATAGATGAAGATCTCCATCGGCATTAAGATCTCCTGACCTGGTTGTAATTCCAATCCCTGACCATGAGGTCTGGTGAAATAGCGGTTGTATTTTAAAGGTTGCGGCAATACAAAAGTTTCACACTCCAAATTCTGATTTTCAATTTGCATCGCAATAGCTTCCTCATGTATCACTACTGTAAAGGTCGATTGTCCTTCACAACCTTCTTCTGTCTGTTTGTACACATAGAGTTGAGTAGTTCCAATTTGATCAAACACATATCCTGTTTCATATCGATCCCCTTCTCCGAAAGGTTTCGTATAAAATGCAGCTCCCTCTTCTACTTTAGGTAAGACATAAGCTTTACAAACCTCTACATTCGGTAGTATAGCTAGTTCCACTGGTGGAATTTGGATTAACTTCAAGCTTCCTGATCTGACACATCCACTTACTTTACTCGTTACTTTTACATAAACTATTCGTTCTCCCCTAAGCCTAATAGGTTCTGTTACAGAATTTTCTAGTATTTCATCATCATAGAATTCAATAGTAAAATCGGCCGCTGTTGCATTTATATGCTCAAGAATAGGATCAATATAATCGTTGATATCAACAACAGCTATAGCTGTTTCTCCTTCTTTATTACTACAGATTTTGAAAGTTGGAAGCGCTGAAACATCAAAATCTTCTTTTATAAAGTTAAAATTCTCTTCCAAAACAACTTCGTTTCCTTCGCATAGTGAATAGGTTACTTTAGCGGTATATTCCACTTCATCATCAATCCATACATCGATGACAGGTGTTGTTGCATATTCCTCACCATTTCTATACCATTGAAGTTCCACACGAGATTCACCCCTTGGAACAAAGCGCCATGCTTCCTCTTCAGCTCTCCAATTTCCTGTATTTCTATAAAAAGGATTTCTCGCCATTGAACCATCGTGATTAATAATTCCAATAACGCTATTGCGGTTATTTAACTCGCTATCAGAAGCCGCAATTGGTCTTTTTTTAAGGTATACTTCAATCGTATTGGTACTTTCATACAATACAATTTGTGAAGTTTGTGTAGTTCCCTCAATATTACCCACGTCATACGCTTCACCTTTAAGGGCCACATGATAGGTATTAAAGACAAAAGCACGACACGGAAATTCTCCATATACTTTATAATTCACAGACGCATCTACAGGTGAATTTTGTAAGTCTAAATCTTGCATAGCACCAAAGATAGCATCCAAAAACGGAGCATCCTCAGGGGTACCATTGATCAGTTCTTTTTCCAAAACTCCGGAACTCTCACTTCCTGGAGCATATTGCCCATTCACTGTTTCTCCCTCTATACTAAAAGACATCACACCATTAGTAGTCAAGAGTACTTTGTCATACACCTGATCAAAGAAACAGAAATTAAAACCTAACGCTATCGCTTCTGACCACTGATCCTCTCCTGTTAGATCTGTTCTTCCTTGATCCACAAAAGGATAAAGAGGTACATAATCAATAGCTTTATAATAGTAATCATCTGTACCACGGCTATTGCCATAATCCACTTTTAATGTGGTCTGAATAGAGGTATCATCACAGATTATGTAGTCCCCCGAATCACTGGTCGGAAAATCGAGATCTTCTTTCGTTATATCTAAACAAGGCGTATCGATTGAGTAGAAGTACTCTACTGGTCCTCGCCAAAAGCTTCGTTCGTATAAGGTTTCACCACATACTGCTCTGACATAAAAAACAAAGTGTTTCCCTTCTTCCACATCCTGAATAAGATGAGAAGGATCTCCAGTAACTAAAACTCCGCGATCTTCAGGTTCAGGTCCTTCCTCCCCTAGTTCAGTAACAAAAATTTCCCACTGATTTTCTTCCCCTCTTGGCTCCCAAGAGAGTTCTATATTATTTGTCCCTTCTACAAAATTAGCTTCTGCACTGATAGGCATATAACAACTACTCGCCATAACTTTCACTTTGTCTATCGCAGCAGGCGGCTGAGTGCCATTTTCCGAATTATACACCCATAAAAACCTAAAATTCACATAAGGATTGATTTCGCGATCTACCATTGATTCTAAAACATCCATCACATTAGTCTCTCTCTGCCAACCATTTGAATCCACATAAAAAGGTTGTCCTCTTTGTTGAGAAATCTCCCTAAGTACTAAAGCATTATTCACTTCAACCCATTCTGTGTATTTTATGTCATTCCAAAAATAATCTAGCGGTTGATCCGCCCTAAACTCTCCATTTACCTGATAATAATAGGACACATAAGTTTCTACGGCATCTTCAGGGATGATTAATTTCCTTAAAACTTGAGCTTGATTGATTGTATGGGATGCTGTTGTTTCATAATGATACGTTTCTCCATGTTCATCATCAGAAATATAGAGCGCTTGATTCCCCTCATAAGCAACGGCTTCACCTATCCACCACATATTTGTTTCAGCACTAAATGAATTATAAGGCCCCATACCATCCCAATGATCATAAAGGTATGAATTTTCAAAATCTTCTACGAACGGTAACTCTGCAGAAACTTGTGGTTTTCTTACTGTATAATAATCCCATTCTCCATAGGTTATCTCTCCAGTATCAGAAATACACAAGGGTCTAAAATACACATGGTAATTTCTAATCATAGGATCCAATCCAGTAACCATAACCCCAAGATAGATATTAGTAAATGTAAGAGGATGATTATCAGGATCTTCAACAGGTACAGGAGAAATGATTACATCAAATCGATAGCCAAGCAAACTTCGTGATCCCCTATTAGGACGTGGAAACATCGCCTCATAAACTGAATCTCTAATTCGGATATCTTGGATAGAAAAGCTTGTCGGTGTAAATGTGTCTTCATCATAATCAAGTAAAACAAAAGGGCGAGGTCCATCTGGATTGCTTTCTCTGCTTTCTATGTCAAGCGTACAAGACGTATAGATATTTAGGTTATCTATGGCTACAGCAACTCGTTTTTCCTCTTCGATTCCGCTGACAAATTCAAAATCTAACCTTGCCGTTCCCCCTCTTATTCCATTGTAAATAAAGTTAGGCATATCATCATCTGGCTCCCAAGGAATACTCAGGGTAATTCTTTCAAATTCAGCAGGGGGATCTTTCAAATGCTGATCAGCATAAATATTTAGAAACGTTGCAAATCCACTCCATCCATGATCTCTATGTCTTCTATAGTGTAAATATGGAATTCTCGCAACAGGATTATGTTCATTAGCCGAAAAAAGCCACAGCAAAAACCCAGTACTAAAATAATCATTCCAAGTTTGTCCTTCAAATCCCAAGGAACGCAAATCAAAATCAACATGCAACGTATTGCGATCAGGAGGTATATTAATATCGATAAAAGCATGTGAAGCTTGGGCTGCGCCTAACGTATAATCATTACTTACTCCTCCATCATTTGTTATATACATCGCATTTTCCCCTCCATTGTTTACCGCAGGACCAATGGTCCATTGATCAGTAAAATCATTCCATAGATTAAAATCATTTTCTTCCTCAAACCCTGTTTCATAAGGAAGATCTACAGCCGGTTTAAAAGTACCTGTACTTGGAATATCTTCTACAACAAAGTTATCAATCACGAAGTAATTCGTCACATCACTTCTCCCATATTGATTGTCTACCATATGGAATGCGATATTAATATCTCCTGAGATAGGAATTCCTGTACGATGATCTACTAAATCAAATATCATCTCTTGGAAGCCAATATTATCAGAATACAACAATCGATAAGTAACCTCATAAACAAACTCTTCAATCAAATAGGAATTGTTTACGCTACCTAACTTACTTACACGTATTTGCATATTAGATAATGTTCGTATTTGTGGACCGTCATTTGGAGTGGGTTGAAAATATGAAAAGCGCACCCTTTGATTGCCATTTACGCGAATTCGAGGAGAAATTAACCAATCATCTGGTTGTGGATTACTAGGATTTACAACCATTCCTACATTCCCTCTTCTTGTTGTACTATTGACCTGAGGAATTTCCCAAGTCACTCGATCGTTATTGTTATTGATCGCACGCCAACAACCTAAAGTAGGTGAAAGATCAGAAAAAAGCTCCACAAAGGGCAGTTCTGTAAAGACCTGCGAACAAATGCTATTGGGATCTTGTAAGGAAGTAGATGAGCCGGATCCCGGATTCGTTTGACTATATCCTTTAAACACAGACATTGTACTAAAAATCAAAAACAAAAAAACTACTGTATATTGACAATATTGATTATTCTTCATATAAATCTTCTATTAATAACCTTATGATACAACTCGGTTTGTTATCCGCTATCTACCCTGAACCAAAATAGTAAAATATTCTTAAAAATCTAAATAAAAACTTAAAGTTAGTTAATTTTAATTAAAAACATAGAGTTGAAAGAAACTAAATCCACTACACACCTATTAATTAAGCTGTATTTTAACTTCAAAACAACTTTTATTCAATACCTATATCGAATCCCCCTTTTATTTACACAAATAATCAATGACAAGGCCAACAAAAAGTTTAGTTCCTTCCACAATAATAATACAGGAGATATTTTCTCGTTATTTTATCCTGATGTCCAATAAAAAAAGAGCATGGAATATTTTTATATACCAGTTTTTTTTTGTCAATTAGCATATGACAGAAGGGCAAGAAAAGACAAGTAGGTATGCTTTTTGCCTTTACTATAGTATAGAAACAAATAATCACCTAAATTCAGTTAATATGGACGAAAATTTTTCACAAGAAATTAAAGATGTTATTTCCTTTAGTAAGGACGAGGCATTGCGTCTAGGTCATGACTTTATAGGAACGGAACACTTTCTGTTAGCCTTATTGAGAATTGAGCAAGGTGAAGGATCGACAATCCTCCAAAATCTGGAGGTAGATATTGACTTTTTAAGACATAAAGTTGAGAACTTAACCCCCTATTCTTCTACTAAAACAGCGGTAAACGAGAAAGGATCACTATATCTTACCAAACAAGCAGAACGAGCTTTGCGTTTGACGTACCTTGAAGTTAAGGTATTCAAAAATATTGAAGTAACTTCTGCTCATTTATTGTTGTGTATATTAAAAAATAACGAAGATCCGATCACTCAGATTTTAAACAAAATGAACGTGGATTACGAAAATGTTAAAAAATACTATGTTGAATTTCTTTCTGACGAGAAGAAAGAATCGGATAGCGAGGACATTTTTCACAGTCCCAAAGCGGAAACCTTTGAAGAATCAGGACAAAATGACAGTTCTTCGAGTAAAAAAGCTGACACTCAAGGAAATTTACCCAATAAAAAGAGTAAGACTCCTGTGCTCGATAATTTCGGTAGAGATTTGACGGAAATGGCCATTGAAGGCAAGTTAGATCCCGTAGTGGGTCGCGAGAAGGAAATCGAGCGTGTTTCGCAAATCTTAAGTCGTAGAAAGAAAAACAACCCTTTACTTATCGGTGAACCTGGAGTTGGAAAATCGGCTATTGCAGAAGGCTTAGCGCTAAAAATCATCCAAAAAAAGGTATCTCGTGTTCTGTTTAACAAGCGCGTGGTAACCCTTGACTTGGCAAGTTTAGTTGCGGGCACAAAGTACAGAGGTCAATTTGAGGAGCGCATGAAAGCGGTCATGAATGAGTTGGAGAAAAACACCGATATCATTCTGTTTATTGACGAAATCCACACCATTGTAGGTGCTGGTGGTGCTACAGGATCACTGGATGCGTCGAATATGTTCAAACCGGCTTTAGCACGAGGGGAGATTCAATGTATAGGTGCTACAACACTAGATGAGTTTAGACAGCACATCGAAAAAGATGGCGCATTAGAGCGTCGTTTCCAAAAAGTATTGGTTGAACCTACTTCGATAGACGAAACGATCACAATCTTACACAATATCAAAGACAAATACGAAAGTCACCACAACGTTAGTTATACTGATGAGGCGATTGATGCTTGTGTGAAGTTAACCAACCGTTATATGACGGATCGATTCTTACCAGACAAGGCAATTGATGCGTTGGATGAAGTCGGCTCTCGTGTGCACATTACAAATATCAATGTTCCCAAAAACATTCTAGACCTCGAACAAGAATTGGAAGAAGTTCGCGAGAACAAGAACCTCATGGTTCAAAAACAGAAATACGAAGAAGCGGCTAACCTGAGAGATCGAGAAAAGAATATCGAAAAAGAGCTTGATATCGCTCAAGAAGCTTGGGAAAAAGAGGTAAAAGACAATCGCATTCTCATTACAGAAGACGACGTTGCGGATGTGGTCTCTATGATGACAGGAATACCGGTGAATCGAATTGCCGAAAAAGAGATCAATAAATTGGCTAATTTACCAGCGATTATCAAGGGCAAAGTTATCGGACAAGACGAGGCTGTTGGCAAAATTGCCAAGGCTATTCAACGCAATAGAGCGGGATTAAAAGACCCGAACAAACCGATTGGATCCTTTATCTTCTTAGGGCAAACAGGAGTTGGTAAAACGCAATTAGCCAAAGTGATTGCCAAAGAGCTCTTTGACTCGGAAGATGCACTAATTCGAATTGACATGAGTGAGTACATGGAGAAATTTGCGCTTTCTCGTTTAATTGGAGCGCCTCCAGGTTATGTAGGATATGAAGAAGGTGGACAGTTAACGGAAAAGATCCGCAGAAAACCGTATAGCGTCATTCTATTTGATGAAATTGAAAAAGCGCATCCAGATATCTTCAATATGCTTTTACAAGTATTGGACGACGGACATTTAACGGACAGTTTAGGTCGAAAAGTCGACTTTAGAAATACAATTATCGTGATGACTTCGAATATTGGTGTACGTCAATTGAAAGATTTTGGTCAAGGTGTCGGTTTTGGTACACAAGCCCGTAAAGAGCAAACGGATCAACACAGTAAATCGGTTATTGAAAGTGCTTTGAAAAAAGCCTTTGCTCCTGAGTTTTTAAATCGAATCGACGATATTGTTGTGTTTAATTCACTAGAAAAAGAGCATATTAACGCGATTATTGACATTGAATTGGCTAAATTATTTCAACGCATTGACGACTTAGGTTACAAATTAATTCTAACCGACAAAGCGAAGAATTTCATTGCTGACAAAGGATTTGACAAGCAATATGGAGCTCGCCCACTGAAAAGAGCGATTCAAAAGTACATTGAAGATCCAATTGCTGAAGAAATCGTCAACTCGAAAATCACCGTTGGAGATACCATCACATTAGATGCACCCAAAGATGAAACTGGAGATGCTTTAACGATCAAGATAAAAACAAAAAAACCTGCTAATTAGCAGGTTTTTTCTTTTTATTTTCAGTGGTTTTTATTCTAATTTTTTCTCTGCTGTTATTTAAACGTTATTTTTTATTATTTTATCTTATATTAGATCATAGCAATTACTTTAAAGTAGTACTTTCGCATTTGAATAATTAAATAAAATGGTAGATAAACTCATTGTTGGTAGTGAAGAATGGTGTTCTTTCTCTACATTAAATATCCCTGCGATTAAAGCCCGTGTAGACTCAGGAGCTAAGACATCTGCTTTACATGCGGTAAACATTAGTCCTTTTGAAAAAGACGGTGAAAAATGGGTCAAGTTTGATGTAAATCCCTTGCAAAATAACGGAAAAACAATCATCCATTGTGAAGCTAAGATAGTGGATAAAAGAATCGTCAAGAGCTCTAGTGGATCTAGAGAATCTCGCTATGTAATCCGTACGGTACTTGGTTTAGGAGAAATGTCTTGGGAGATTGAGTTAACCTTAACCAATAGAGACTCTATGGGGTATCGCATGTTATTGGGAAGAGAAGCGATGGGCGGTCGTATTTTAGTCGATCCAGAAAAAAACTTCTTACTTGGACAACCAACAACAGAGAAATTAGACGAATACTACAACAAACCCAAAGAAGCTAAAAGTGGCTTACGCATTGGGTTGCTCGCAAGTAATCCCGAATTATATAGCAATAAGCGCATCATTGAAGCAGGAGAGCTAAGAGGACATGAAATGCACTTCTTAAACTTAAAGTACTGCTACATGAAATTAGATGCCAATCAACCGGAAATTCACTATAGAGGTGGTCGTGTATTGAATGACTTTGATGCGGTTATTCCGCGTATTAGACCTAGTATGACCTATTATGGGTGTGCCTTGACTCGTCATTTCGAATCCTTAAAGGTGTACAGTCTAAACAGTGCTGCTGCTATTGCACAATCACGAGATAAATTATTCTCATTACAACTGCTTTTAAATCATGGCATTGACATTCCTACAACGGGTTTTGCCAACTCTCCATTAGACACCAATGACTTGATCAAAATGGTCGGTGGTAGCCCACTCATTGTCAAATTATTAGAGGGCACACAAGGAAAAGGAGTTGTATTAGCGGAAACGAAAAAAGCGGCTGAAAGTGTTATCAACGCTTTCAAGAGTTTAAATGCCAATATCTTAGTACAAGAATTCATCAAAGAAGCGAATGGAAAAGACATTCGTTGTTTTGTAGTCGATGGAAAAGTTGTTGCCGCCATACAGCGCGAAGCGGTTCCGGGAGAATTTAGAGCGAATATCCACTTAGGAGGAACAGCTTCTATCATCAAGGTAACCCCCGAAGAAAAGCGCATTGCGATTCGCGCTGCGAAAGCGATGAATTTAAAAGTTGCCGGTGTTGATATTATTCGATCTGCTAAAGGACCACTCTTACTGGAAGTAAACTCTTCTCCAGGATTAGAAGGTATTGAAGGAGCAACCAATAAAGACATTGCCTCTGAGATGATTAAAGCAATTGAAAAACAAGTTAAATGGTAAGGAAATAGCCCTCAAGCTATTTCTTACCTCCCTTATAAACGCAATTTAGAGTTATGAATCCCTCAACAACTGGCTGGATAAAAAAATACTTTGCAGAACACGATAAATACGCCATTTTCAAAGCAACGAATGTAGAAGAACTTGCGCATGAGATTAGAACAACAGGCTTTAGCTTTGGTCAAATTAATGCAAGTGGTTTTCCTGATATTTATACGTCTTTTAACTATACACAAGAAGAGTTCGCTAAAATCTGCTTTTTACAGCTATTGGAAAAAATTTACTTCTTCCAATATCCCACCCATAGTACAGAAGAATTCATTCGACAATTACTCGATTTTTATCAGCTATTTGTTCCGCATAAAACGAACTTTTTTACCAGTTTATTTGAGGATAAAAACACCTATGCCCGATTAGAACACTTATTTGCCATCAAGTGGAAAGAAAACTTTTTTTCTCAGTCCAAAAGCAATTCTATTGCGTTGAATTTACTTGTATTATCCATCTATTTATTGACGTTTGAGACATATTTAGCAGGAAAAATACACCCTAATCTATACCACGTTTACATCGAAGATTTAATTCAAGCGATTTTAAACCAAACGAATCATCAAAAGAATGCGGATCTCCACCGCGTAGACAATCCCAATGATTTCTCGATAGACGAAATTATGGAAGTGCAATCTTCCTATTTAGAGATGAGTATTTTACTTGATCTTGTACTGTGTAGTTCTTGGAATAACGAAACGAAAACGCTAACCCTTCCCAATTGTGAGGTTGCGCCTTTTGAGCGCTTATCCTTTTCTGCAGAGCAAATCGAAGACAGTCGCACGTGTTTTATGCGCTTTGTCCAACAAAACGACTACAATTACGTCTTTCTCAAGTCGTCTAATTTATTCAACAATATGATCAATAATTCAACGAATTATGTCGAGTTTTTAGTCAGTAGAAATAAAGGGCGAATCTTGAAAGAGATTCAAAAAAACAAGCAGTTGATGCAGTTATTGATGGATTCTACCCATCGAAATTTAGATATGCAAGAAAAGAAATTGATCAAAAAACAAACCCTTGAGGTGATTAAAACCATTCCTTCTCTTGCGATATTTCTATTGCCAGGTGGCACTATATTACTTCCTATTATTTTAAAATTTATTCCTTCTCTCCTACCATCCTCATTTAACGAGAATTTGGAGTCGGATTAAATCTTTTTAAATCGAAGTTGATACACTTCGTCTAGGTCTTGATTACTGGTTACATTTACCTCTAAATCTGTCACATACCCAGAGTTTAGTCCATACACCCATCCGTGAATACTCAACTCTTGATTTCTAGCCCAAGCGCCTTGAACGATGGAGGTTTTTGCTAGGTCGTATACTTGTTCTTGTACATTGAGTTCCACAAAGCGATTAAATCGCATTGTCGTATCTTCTATACCGTCTAGTTCGACATTGTGCAAGCGATACACGGTTTTGATGTGTCGAATCCAATTGTCAATCAAACCGTAGGATTCGTTTTTCATCGCTGCTTCTACTCCACCACAACCATAATGCCCACATACAATAATATTGGTTACTTTGAGGATATTTACGGCATAATCCAATACGCTCAACATATTCATATCCGAGTGAATGACCATATTGGCAATATTTCGGTGTACAAATACATCACCAGGTTCAGCACCGATGATTTCATTCGCAGGTACACGGCTATCTGAACAACCAATCCATAATACAGGAGGGGTTTGTCTGTGACATAAACGCTTGAAATACTCGGGATTAATGGCTAGTTTTTCTTCAACCCAAGCTTTGTTATTTTCTAATATTTTTTTGTAAAATTCGTTGTGCTTCAAAACTTCTTTTTTTATTCAACAAACATTTCTTTGACGAAATCTACTTCCCCTGTTTCGACTTTATAAAAGGCCCCTACGATACCGATTTCGCCTTTTTCATACATCTCACAAAGCACACTACTCTTGGTTAAGATGTGGTTGATGGTGTACTCCACATTGTAAAAGGCGACCATATCTACTCCTTCTTTGGACTGAACATCTAGTTCAGGATAATACCTTTTTACGTGCTCTACAGCAGGATCTACTTTAGCTAATAAATTGCTTAAATGACCTAATTTAACGTCTTTACAAGCCCCCGTAATTGCCCCACAATGGGAGTGTCCCAACACCATAATCAATTTGGATCCTGCTAATTTACAGGCAAATTCCATAGAGCCTATGATATCTTCATTCAATACATTCCCTGCGATTCGCGTGCTAAATACATCACCTAATCCTTGGTCAAAAATAAGCTCTGCTGAAGTTCTACTGTCTATACAACTTAAGATAATAGCGAAGGGAAATTGACTTTCCTTTGTTTCATTCACCTGCTCTAATAAATTCGCATGTGCTTTTAAGTTTTCAACAAAGCGTTTGTTTCCTTCTTTTAGAAAAGACAGCGCCATTTGCGGAGTCATTGACTTTTGATCGTCTATATTATGTAGTCTCATTTTTACGCGATTAATACGATAATAATTCGAAACAAATGTAACCAAAAATGGCTTTTAAAATATAAATAAAGCAATAAGCCTCTATATTTTTATCAATTTGAAAAAAACCTAACATTTTTTAAGGATTTTATACCTCCTTATCTTTCATATCTAATTCATATAAAGGTGTATTTGCTTGGGATTAGTAAAAATCACATAATCGTTAAGAGGAATATAAAAAAGAACAAAATTTGTATAGATTCAAAAATAGTTGATACATTTGCAGTGAATTTCACGGGAGGAAAAATTTGTACTGATTGCAACCTCGGTAAAAAATGCTAAAGCAGAATATATTGTATCTTCACTTTAGCCATTTCCTCTTTTTTTAAAACATTAAAAAAAACAAATCATATGGCTTATTACTTCACATCGGAATCTGTAAGTGAGGGACATCCGGATAAAATTGCAGATCAAATTTCAGATGCTTTAATTGACAATTTCTTGGCTTTTGATTTAGAATCAAAGGTAGCATGTGAGACATTAGTTACTACAGGGCAGGTAATTCTTGCTGGAGAAGTAAAATCAAAAACCTATTTAGACGTACAGCAAATTGCTCGTGATGTAATCAACAAGATTGGTTACACAAAGAGTGAATATATGTTTGACGGAAATTCGTGTGGTATTTTGTCGGCGATTCACGAGCAATCGGCAGAGATCAGCCAAGGAGTAGAACGCGCGAGTAAAGAAGACCAAGGTGCGGGAGATCAAGGGATGATGTTTGGTTATGCTTCTACAGAAACGGAAGACTATATGCCTTTAGCATTAGATTTATCACACAAATTACTACAAGAATTAGCAGTCATCCGCAGAGAAAACAAAGAGGTAACTTACTTACGCCCAGATGCTAAAAGTCAGGTTACATTAGAATATAACGATGATAACAAGCCCGTTCGTATCGTAACGATTGTATTATCTACACAACATGATGACTTTATTCAAGCAGCAGACGGGACTCCTGAGGCAAAAGCAAAAGCTGAAGCAGCAATGCAGGCACAGATTAAAAAAGACATCATTGCAGTTTTAATTCCTCGTGTACTAGCAAAATACCCTCAATATCAATACTTATTTGAAGCTACAGAAGAGATTGAATTCTTGATCAATCCTACTGGAGTTTTCATTATTGGAGGACCTCACGGAGATACGGGACTTACAGGAAGAAAGATTATCGTTGACACCTATGGAGGAAAAGGAGCGCACGGAGGAGGTGCTTTTTCAGGAAAAGACCCGAGTAAAGTTGACCGAAGTGCTGCTTATGCCACACGTCACATTGCGAAAAACCTCGTAGCCGCAGGTGTTGCAGAAGAAGTATTGGTGCAAGTGTCTTACGCCATTGGTATTGCAAAACCAACGGGAGTTTACGTAAACACCTATGGAACGTCAAAAGTAAACGTAACCGATGGGGAGATTGCAAAAAAAGTAAGTGAATTATTCGACTTACGTCCTTACTTCATTGAGACGAGTTTAAAACTGCGCAATCCGATTTACAGTGAAACAGCTGCTTACGGACACATGGGACGTAAACCTCAAGTAGTTACAAAGACATTTACACGACCTGGAGGAGAAACAAAACAGGTAGAAGTAGAATTGTTTACATGGGAGAAATTAGACCGTGTAGACGACATTAAAAAAGCTTTTAATTTATAGTTTGCCTGCGCAACTTTACTATCATAAAACGCTTAATCCTCGGGTTAAGCGTTTTTTTTTCATAATCTTTAGTCGTAGTATTGTTTTTTGTTTTTCTATCTTTAGTTTTTATGCTCGTATTATTTACCAAAAACTAATGTATGAATTGGCTATTTGCGCTTCTAATCCTTCTTGTTGGTTACTATTTATGGACACATCATCGCAATAAGCAAAAGCAAATCAAGCGAAACAAGCAGCTTCTCGAAGATTGGGGCAATCCAAAAACAGGAGATTTTGACCTCGTTAAGATTAAGCGATACCGCGAGGCAATACAAGACGCCCCTCCCTCCTACCAACAACTGGGAGAACAAGAAAACCTAGATTTGGATCTCGACGAGGTATTTATGTATCTCGATCGAACGATTACACCAATAGGACAACAATACCTCTATAACAGGTTACATACTATTGAGGAGAATTCCATAAAAAAGCAACACAAAAAACTAGAAGAAGGGTTTGCCACAGATCCCGAACTACGCAAAAAAACCCATGCGCTTTTACAACCGCTAAACACGCAAGAAACGTACTATTTTCACTATCTGTTTACGCATCCAATTCCCCTACAACAACAGCAATACACCTTAGCCTGGGCATTGACCTTCCTACATATCGTTCTTTTGCTCTCTCTGTGGTTTTATCCGCTACTTAGCGTCTTGTTTATCGTCACGTTGCCGATTAATCTCGTGATACACTATAAGAATAAATTTCGCTTATATGAATATCAAAATGGAATTTCACAACTGCGAAAAATACGCCATGCACTTGAGCATTTGGCTTTAAATCCGCTCTTACAACCCTTTGTTCAAGGAAAGGTATATTTTACTAAACTCAAAGGATTAACGCGTTTAACACATGGATTTGACAACCCCATGCACGGAAATGAAATCACAACCCTCCTCTGGTTTCCTGTGGAATTAGTAAAAATAACCTTTAATATAGAATCTATTTTATTTCATCTATTTGCGCGTAAACTAGGCCAAAACAAACAAGATTTACACGAGGCATTTACAGCACTTGGCACAATTGAACTCGCACTTAGCAATGCTTCATGCAAAGTACACCACATAACCTGTACCCCGATTTTCCACAAGGAGAAACGCATTATAGCCGAAGGGTTATACCATCCGTTGGTAGAGAATTGCACGCCAAACGACTTACATTTAAATTGCGAAAGTCTACTGCTTACAGGGTCTAATATGTCGGGAAAAACGACGTTTATTCGCACAGTAGCTCTCAATCTATTACTTGGACAAACACTTGGTTTTGCCTTTGCTCGATCGCTACTAGCTCCTTTTTGTCGTTTACACACCTCCATTCGCATTGCGGATGATCTGCTAAAACAAACGAGTTATTATTTAAAAGAAGTAGAAACAATCAAATCCTTTTTAGATCAATCCGCTACGAGCCATTTTAATGTGTTTATTTTGGATGAAATCTTAAAAGGAACGAATACAGCCGAGCGCATTGGAGCGAGTACAGCAATCTTGCGTTACTTAAACAATGCGACTAATTTTGTGTTGGTATCCACACACGATTTAGAATTGATTCAATTGCTAGCAGATTCTTCTTATGTTTCACACTACTTCAGTGAGATTTTTGATGAGCAACAACAGTTGTATTTTGACTATACCCTCAAAAAAGGCGTTCCCTCCACTACAAATGCCATCCGACTATTACAGCTGTATGAGTACCCGGATATCATCGTAGAACAAGCGCTACAGCTTAAACGAGAACTGCAATAACTATCGCAAAAAAAGATACCGTGTTGATTCGTTGTTAGGAGAATTCTTCAACAAAAAAAAGGAATAACCCCTTGAGATCATTCCTTGTACTATTTTTTCATGTATAGTTGTAACCATACTTGATTACCTCTGTATGTAGCAACAACTTTACATGATGCGATTTGCATTTTGTTTTAGTCTTACATTACTGCTGCTACAATATAGTACACAAGCATCGCAATTACTGCAGATACTGGAATCGTCAAGATCCAAGCCCAAAGTAAGTTGATGGTTACCCCCCAACGGACTGCAGATACACGCTTGGTTACTCCTACACCAATAATAGAACCTGTAATAGTATGTGTTGTCGATACCGGAATTCCCAAGTGTTCTGTTACATATAAAGCAACCGCACCTGCTGTTTCCGCTGCAACTCCTTCTAATGGAGTTACTTTTGTAATCTTACTTCCCATCGTTTTTACGATCTTCCATCCTCCAGATAATGTACCCAAACCAATGAATAAGAACGACGCTAAAGGCACCCACCACCAGTGCTCTACGAACACTTTGAAGGTATCTACTCCGTCTACAAGGTACTCTTGATCCATATCAACATTGACGTGATAAAAGATAACTGCCGCTCCGATGATTCCCATTACTTTTTGGGCATCATTCCCTCCGTGTCCTAAAGAGAACAAAGCAGAAGAAACTAATTGTAAGCGTTTAAACCATTTTTCGCATTTGTAGTGGTTTTGATTTCTACAAATCCACATAATACCCACCGTGATAAAATACGCTAAAATCAATCCCAATAAAGGAGCACCAAAAATGAATAAGAAAATAGGAATTACTTTTGCATAGACCACAACATCAACTCCTTCAACCGAAAACCCACCTGCGTGTGCCACAGCAGCACCGATGAAACCACCGATTAAAGTATGCGAAGAAGAGGAAGGAATCCCCAACTTCCAAGTAGCTAAATTCCAAATAATTGCAGCAATTAAACCTGCAAAAATAACTTCTAAGCTAATAAAGTTTTCATTGACCGATTTGGCAATGGTATTACCAATTTTAAATTCACCAATAATGTATAGGGAGATAAAATAAGCTGCGAAGTTAAAAGCCGCCGCCCAAAGCACTGCCTGGAAAGGAGTCAACACACGAGTTGTTACAATTGTAGCAATCGAGTTTGCGGCGTCGTGAAAACCATTGATGTAATCAAATCCTAGGGCTAAAATGATAATCACAATTAGCATAATCCCGCTTTGATTACTCAATATTTCTGTAAAAAATTCCATATACTTATACTAGAACATTAAGAGTATTTAACGATAACAGTTTCCAAAACATTAGCCACGTCTCTACAACTGTCTGTAGCCGTTTCTAAAGCCACCATTACCTCTTTGTATTTTATAATTTCGATGGCGTTATTTTCATTTTCGAAAATATCGGCAACGGCCTTATCAAAAACTTTATCTGCTTTTCTTTCTAAGCGAGAAATGTTTTTACATACAGTCGCTAACTCTTCTAGCTTTTTTAAATCTTTCAAATGTAATAGTCCCTTGTGCACTTCACTACAAGCTTCTAAGTTTGCTTCCGTTAATTTGCGTAAAGGCTTTGTAATTTTATCAATTTGATACAATCTCATACGAGAAGCAGCATCTGATAAATGGTCAGCCACATCATCCACAGCCGTAATCAAATTGTGAATATCTTCTCTATCAAAAGGTGTGATAAAGTTCTTTCCTAATTCGATTCTCGTTTTCTGTGCAATCGCCTCGATTTCCACCTTAATTACTTCAACATCTTTAAGTAATTTCTCTCTTTCTTTTGCTGGTGTATGCACAGCCTCATTCAGCGTCTCTGATAATTTTTTAAGCTTAATAGCTGCTTGTTCAAATAAAGGATAAAACGTCTTGTCCTTTGGAACTAAAAATTGAAAAATGTTATTCAATGACATTATATGAAATATATGTTATAAACAGGGGTAAAATTACGCAATAAAATAAAGCGAATGTATCCTTAACGTTAATTTTTACGCCTAAATGAGATTTCTGCGTGTACAATTACCCTAAAATACAACTAATTACTGTATTTCAATAACTTACAAAGTTAATATTTAAAAAGAAACACCTTAATTACTTAACCTTTACACAACACTGGGGTAATATTAAAATATAAAATTTCGACTTTAAAAAGTCTAAACACATAACTATCAACAACTTGATTGTTTTTACTCGTTTTCTGCGTTCTTGACAAACCAAAAAGCAATTTTACGACAATTACGGATCAACACATACCCGATAACTAAATTAAACACGCTGACAAACCAATAATTTCCAGTTTGTACATATTCATAGGGATTATCAACAGCTTTCGCCTTAAACCAATACCAACTATTACTTAAAAAAGTCGGTATATGTTCAATCAATAAGCTCAACCCAATAAAAAACACCCCCAATTGGGCAATCATTACTGCGGTGAGTGATGTTACTGGAAGTATTGGAGATGAGAATCCCTGCTCTACTTTTAAAATATCAACAATTTTAGGTGCATACACAAAAAGCAAAAGCAATAGAATAAGCATCAATGTAGTAGACAATAAGGGTAAATAATTATCGCTTAGTACAGTATAATCCTTTCCTAAATAAACGAGATAGGAAGGAAGGGTGGTTAGCAAAAGGTCAATAGTCAGTAAGGTGGTTAGCAGTTTAATCAACAGCACAAATAAATCGCGAATCTTCATTTTTTTCTTTTATTGAATCAACTAATTTAACAAAAAAACTTCAGTTTCTCTTCTCTCTCGTTTTATAGGGGTGTTTCTTCTCTTGTATTTCCGTTGATCTATAAGCATTATTGAATATTACATTGATTATTATACCTATAAATTTTTATTTTGTACTTTAGCGAAAACTAATAATATTATACAACAACCTAGATAACTATGGATATTAACTTCAATAAAAACGAAGATCACAACAAGTTATTGCTTTCAGATTTAAAACGAAAACTAGCAAAAGTTAAACTTGGTGGAGGTGAAAAAAGAATTGAAAAATTACACCAACAAGGAAAGATGACAGCCAGAGAACGCATTGATTACCTATTAGATCCTAAAACTAATAGCATAGAAATTGGTGCTTTTGCAGGAGATGAGATGTATGAAGAACATGGAGGATGTCCTTCTGGTGGTGTTGTAGTCAAAATAGGTTATATCAAGGGAAAACAGTGTATCGTTGTAGCGAACGACGCTACAGTAAAAGCAGGTGCTTGGTTTCCGATTACGGGAAAGAAAAATTTACGCGCACAAGAGATTGCAATAGAAAATAAATTACCGATTATTTATTTAGTAGATAGTGCTGGAGTTTATTTACCACTTCAGGATGAGATTTTCCCAGACAAAGAACACTTTGGAAGAATTTTCAGAAATAACGCCATCATGAGCAGCATGGGCATTACACAAATCGCTGCTGTTATGGGGAGTTGTGTTGCTGGTGGTGCTTACTTACCCATCATGAGTGATGAGGCGTTAATTGTTGATAAAACGGGAAGTATTTTCTTAGCTGGAAGTTACTTAGTAAAAGCGGCTATCGGAGAAAGCATCGACAATGAAACGTTAGGTGGAGCAACTACACATTGTGAAATTTCAGGTGTTACGGATTACAAAGCAAAAGACGATAAAGATGCCTTAGATACCATCAAAAATATTGTGGACAAAATTGGCGATTTTGACAAAGCAGGTTACAACCGAATTGCAGCGAAAAAGCCTGCAGCGGATCCAAATGAGATTTACGGTATTTTACCGAAATCACGTGCGGAACAATACGATATGATAGAAATCATCAAACGCTTAGTCGATGAGTCTGAATTTGAAGAATACAAAGAAGGATACGGTCAATCGATCATTACGGGATATGCTCGTATTGATGGATGGGCAGTAGGAATTGTGGCGAACCAACGCAAAGTCGTGAAAACGAAAAAAGGTGAGATGCAATTTGGAGGGGTAATTTACTCTGATTCTGCGGATAAAGCGACTCGTTTTATTGCGAACTGTAACCAAAAGAAAATTCCATTGGTATTCTTACAAGACGTAACGGGATTCATGGTAGGATCTAAATCTGAACATGGAGGAATTATCAAAGATGGGGCAAAAATGGTAAATGCCGTTTCAAACTCTGTTGTTCCTAAATTTACGGTAGTAGTAGGAAACTCATACGGAGCAGGTAACTATGCGATGTGTGGAAAGGCTTATGACCCTCGTCTAATCTTTGCATGGCCAAGTGCTGAACTTGCAGTAATGGGAGGTGCTCAAGCTGCAAAGGTATTGCTGCAAATCGAAGCTTCTTCGCTCAAAGCAAAAGGACAAGAATTATCCGCGGAAGAAGAACAAAAATTATTTGATAAGATTAAAGCAAAATACGACAAACAAGTTTCACCTTATTATGCTGCTGCTCGCATTTGGACCGATGCAATCATCGATCCACTAGATACGAGAAAGTGGATTTCTATGGGAATCGAAGCCGCGAATCACGCGCCTATCGAAAAACCATTTAACTTAGGTGTTATTCAAGTATAAATAAAAAAACGGCAATTTAAAATTGCCGTTTTTTTATGGTTAGCTGTTAGCTGTTATCGGTTATGAGTTATCTGTTAGCTGTTAACCGATAACTCATCACTCATCACCGATCCAAATTTTTAAGCCCTTCATCTGAACTAAATTCACGCAAAAAATCTTCCAATTCTTTTAAATCCAATTTTTCAATTTCCCTTCTATTTTTGGGATCATTGTAATCATAAGGATTTTTCACATCGTCAACACCTCCGTATTTATACAAAATAGCTTCCATTTCACTTACTTTTTGTCGATAAACTTCATCTGAAAGTTGATCCTGTTTAGTAGGTAGATCTTTTTCATCTTCTCTACTACAGCCTAGTATAAAAAGAAGACCTAAACACAAAAGGACACTGTTCTTTTTCATATCATTTAAATTTAAAAATCACACACTACTCGATACTTTTACAATCTTAACTACTCAGGTTCTATAACGTACCTATACGAAGAGAAACTAGATTCTAAAACTTTCAACACTTCCAGAGCCATTGCGGTTAAACCGAGCATACATCGTAGCAGTAGCAGTCTGACCATAAGCTTTCACTTTACAATCTACGTTAATTCCTCCTTTATGATCGTAATAATCTTGATTGGCGTTGGGATAAAAAGGTATAATATTGTGTCCGTTAACTTGTACGAAACTCACATTGGCATTGTTATATGTTGCACTAGCACTACTGAAGGTTATTACTTCGTTGTCCTTAATTGAAAAGTTGACTAAAGAAGTAGAAGATCCAATAACTGAGCTACTATGGCTACCTGAAACAGAATAAGAATTTACTGCCTTTGTTGTCCAATCTACCTTACCTAAAGGATTGCTTTCTTTCGGCTCTTGTGCTGATTTTTCTATATTTAATTGCTCATCCAAATTTTTAAGCCCTTCATCTGAACTAAATTCACGCAAAAAATCTTCCAATTCTTTTAAATCCAATTTTTCAATTTCCCTTCTATTTTTGGGATCATTGTAATCATAAGGAACTTGTCTATCCTCACTCCACCCATAGTTTGAAAATATACGCTGCATTTCTTTTACCTTTACCTGATAGGCATCTACCGAAAGTTGATCCTGTTTAGTAGGTAGATCTTTTTCATCTTCTCTACTACAACCTAGTATAAAAAGAAGACCTAAACACAATAAAACACTAATTTTTCTCATGACATAAATATTTAAATTACTATATGTATGAGATCTTCAAAAGACGTTCCAACTTTTTCACTCTTATTTCACAAGTATTCGCAGGAAGTCAAAAAATAGGAATTTTATACAAAAAAAGAGAAAAGTAGATTCGTTAACTGTTCGTTGTTTTAAAGAAAATACGCCCTATTTGAGATAAATCTACCGTTAACCGTTCACCGTTAACGGTTCATCTCTACAGATACAAAATATAAAACAGGGAACTCACCGAAATAAACACCCACAACAACACACCTTCAATAAAGGGTTTTGCGCCTACATTTTTTACGGTTCTAAAGGATAATGACGTACCGATTAAAAAAAGCGTTAGCGTCAAAGCTGCTTTGGAAATTTCCACAATATAAGGTCCTAAAGGCTGAATAAAAGGAATATACGAATTAGCTAACATGGCTAGGATAAACAACCCGATGAAGTAGGGAATTTTGACCTTTGATCCTTTATTTTTGAAAAGTAAGGTTGACAAAAAGGCAATGGGAATCACCCATAGCGCACGGGCTAATTTTACGGTTGTAGCAACTTCTAAAGCTTCATCTCCATATTTTGCGGCTGCACCAACTACAGAACTGGTATCGTGAATGGCGATCGCAGACCACAATCCAAAATCAACTTGACTCAAATCTAGGGCATGTCCAATCGGTGGAAAAATAATCAAGGCAATGGAATTCAAGACAAACACAATTCCCAAGGCCACGGATATTTGTTTTTCATCTGCATCAATAACAGGAGATACTGCAGCAATGGCACTTCCACCGCAGATAGCAGTTCCTGATGAAATCAAATACGATATTTTCTTGTCTATTTTTAAAATCTTACCCAAGGCAAACCCCAATACTAGGGTTATAAAAATGGAGAAAATGGTTAAGACAAAGCCGTCTTTTCCCGCTGCTAATGCACTGTAAACATTCATCCCAAACCCCAAACCTACTACGGCTACCTTCAGTAGTAATCCCGTGGCTTTTTTGGTTTGCTTTGCGTATGGATTTTCAAAAATTTGAGCGTATATAATTCCCAATACTAAAGCTGTAGCTGAAGAGATGAAGGGAAATAAACTTAAAATAGCCAAACCAATTACTATGATTTTACTACCTAATGCTGTTTTGCTATTTTGTACCGTCATAAGTTATGTATTTTCAACTCTACAAAGGTCACTCATCTAAGCAGGCGAAAAAAATACATAATAGTTATCGGCTATAACTTTAGGTTATAGGATTTAATGAATCGAATAAATAGTTCTACCAAGGCACTCTCCTGCCCTTGGCGCTGTACGATGCTGAATTTTCGACGTATATCCAATCCATGGATATCCACCACTACTAATTCATTATATTTCAATTCCTTAAGAATGGCATGAATTGAAATAAAAGCGAAACTATCGGAATGTTTGAGGTACATCTTAATACTTTCTGTACTTGAAAAATTCATTTCATTGCGCAATTGATTGAGCGAGATTCCTACTTGGTTCAAATTGCTTTCGATAACATCTAGGGTACCTGATCCCATTTCTCTCAACAAAAAGGAATACGATTTGAGTTCTTCTGGCTCAATGATTCCCATTTTAAATTTTGGATTTTCGGCTCGACATACCAAGACAATTTCATCGTCGATGAAATCAATGTACTTGATTTGGGGATTTTTGGAACATCCCTCCACAATACCTACATCAATATTTTTACTCAATAACAACTGTTCTATTACGGCAGAGTTTTCAGATAATACATCCAAATGAATATCGTGTACTTTCCCTCTAAATTCTGCCAAAAGTGGAGGTAAAACGTATTGAGATACGGTGGTACTAGCTCCAATGCGCAAGTTACCTCCCATTTTTGCATTCAATGCCTGCATATCGAATTCCAAATTGCGATACGTAGAAAAAATATCCTCTGCATAGGTATAGAGCAATTGCCCTGATTCGGTTAAGCGAATCGTAATTCCATCACGTACGAACAGTTTGGTCTGATAATGGGATTCTATCTCTCGAATATGTTTGGATACAGCGGGTTGGGAAATCAATAGCTCCTTGGCTGCCTTTGTGAAGCTCTCCCTTTTTGCTACTGTGTAAAAAACCTTTAACCGAAAATCAAACATAGTTTCTCTTTAAGTGAAAAGAAGACAACTGTCCTCCTCTGTTATACGAACAAAAATACTCAAAAAAAGCTAGGTTTCCCTAGCTCTCTATCTCGTTTTCAACCACCCCGTAATACTATATCGGGGTTTGTTTACGGTACGAACTTCATGTTCGATGGATTTACTATCAAAAATAACCAATCGCCCTGGAAGTGCATAGACGATTTCTTCTCGTTCATTTCCGTTTTCCTCCGGTAGAAATAAAACCAATTCTCCCCCATTGGCAGGTGTCCAATCCTTTTCGTTTAAGTACAAGACCACAGATAACGTTCGACGGGTATCTTTGTGAAAGACATCCAAGTGACGTTGATATCCCGTACCTACAGGATAACTCGCATAGTGAAACTCCCCTTCTTTAATTCCCAAGAAACAAGTGCGATTGACATAAGCGATAAATTCATTCATCTTTTTGAAGTACATCGCCTCTACCTCATCGGGTGTTTGTTCGTTGAGCCACAAAATGAAATCTCCTCTTACCTCTTCTACTATTTGCTCTTCGCTTGCTTGTCCAATGGCCGCTTTTTTAAACACTTGTAAATCTTGTTTCATAAAAAAGTTAGCGCGTAATAAGTCTATTTCCTTTTCCGTGAAAAAGCAATCTACCACGGAGTAACCGCGATTTACTAAATCGTGTATTATTAACTCATAAAATGAATTTACTTCAAAGTCACCCATATATAATTAGATAAAAACTAAGCAAAAATAATTTATGAGACAAAAAAAATAATACATACAAAGCACTTTTTTTTACTTAATATTGTTAATTTTTCCCTAACAAACAGGACTTAACTAAAGGTATATGAGAGTTTAAAGAATCGAAAAAATAAATAATTCACAAAAAAAGCACGCATTTTACGCGTGCTTTTTTATAGTATGACTAAAAACGACTATTTGACTATATAATCTTCATTTGGAAGCACCAAAGCAGGCAGTGGTAAATCCGAAACTTCAGAGAGTGAATACGCTATATTACTACACATTTGATCCAGGGCCAAATCGTTTTCCTCTTCGCCAAAAGGTTCTGCAATTTCAGCTACAACAGCGTCTAATGCAATAAAAGTATAGGCGACAAAAGTAACGAAAAACGGCATGGTCCACACAATAAGGTCAATCAATCCAAAAGGCAGTAAGAAACTGTACACATAGACCGTTCGATGTAAAATAACAAAATAAACAAAAGGTATCTTCGTATGAACAATGCGCTCACAAGCTCCTAAAACGATAGACAGTTGTTCGAGGTTTTGATCGATACGCGCTTGCGTAATCGAGTCCATTCGACCTCCTCTATGTTGTTGATTGACCCATTTTGTCAATTCGCTCAATAAAAAAGCAGGCTTAAAACGCTTGGTCAACATTGTTTGATAGGTCTCTTCCGTTAGATACGATCGGACTATCTCTAAATCTGTCTTGTTTCTCAATTGTTTGTTCAATGCATAACAAAAAGCAATAATCAGTCGAATCGCTTTTTGCTTCTCCTCCTTGGTACAAGTCTCATCCTCCTCAATATAATGCAACAGTTGAAAAGCCAATGATCGACTGTGGATCACCAAACTCCCCCATTGCTTACGCCCTTCCCAATAGCGATCATAGGCCGCACTATTGCAAAAACCCAAGAAAATTGCCAGGGATATCCCCACTAAGGCAAAAGCTCCTACGTTCAAGGGAATGATGATATCTGGAAAAAAATAATGACTCCAGTAAACTAACCAAGAAAAAAGAAAAATAGCCAATAACGTAGGTGCAATTTTCTTCAGTACTGATCCTTTCCAAATAAAAAGCATCTGAACAATATGCTTTTTGTCTCTAACTATCATATCCAATCGAATTTATGAATTACAAAACTAATCTATACAGAGCGAAAAATCACCACTAAACAGTAAAAATCCCACCAAAACTACACAAATGAGCAAGCCATTTTACAATAGCCCAAACTATCAAGCCTAAATATAATTTTAGATAACTCTAAAATTATATTTTTATAATACTAAATAAAAACTACCTTTGTACAGGTCCTTTCTCTTTCTAGGAAAGGATAAACAAACGGAAATGACCCCTGAGGTCTTTAATTACTTATATAAACAAAAATGAAAATTAACTTACAACTACCTGAATTACCCTTTCAAAAGAGTGCCTTAACGCCTTTGATTACGGAAGAAACCTTTGATTATCACTATGGTAAACATCATGCTTCCTATGTCAATAATCTACAGGATTTGATTCGAGATACTCCTTTCGTTGAGCAAACTATTCCCGAAATTATCCTACACGGTTATCAAAGCAACGACTTGGCTATTTTCAACAATGCTGCACAACATTGGAACCACACGTTTTTTTGGCATTGCTTATCGCCGGATGGGGGAAAAAAGCCAACAGGTAAGATAGGGGATTTAATCGCCCGTGACTTTGGGAGTTTTGAGCAGTTCAAAATGCAGTTTTCTACAACAGCAGCAAAACTATTTGGCTGTGGATGGGCTTGGTTGGCTCAAGGTGAAGATGGAAAATTGGAAATTATTCCGATGAAAGAGGCCAATACGCCTTTAACGCTAGGAAAAATACCTGTGCTAACCCTTGACGTTTGGGAGCACGCGTATTACATCGACTACCGCAATGCAAGACCGAAGTTTATTGAAAACTTTTGGGAGATTGTCAATTGGGATTTTGCAAATCAAAATTTAAAATAAAATGAGTGATACCTGTATGAATCATCTGGAACGTTATTGGAAAACATTAACGCTATCTAGCAATGAAAAATTTAACCAACAAAACTATCTCGAAGCTTTAAAGGGATACAAAGAAGCGATGTATAGAGCTGAAGTATTAAACAATCATTGGGAGCTGTGTTCTCAATTAAGCATTCCTGTCATACAGGTATACATCATTTCGTGTACTAATTTGGCCAATACGTATGAAGAACTTCAAGAAATGGAGCTCGCTCATTCGTTTTTTAAACGCGCCATTTACTTTTTGATTCACTTGTTGGAGCACCCCTCTGTTTCGGGGGAAACCATTCAAGGGGATCTAAAACAAGCCCTACTCAATTATGCTGATTTCACCTCGCGTACTCAGTATGATTCGACACTTGCTATGGATGTACTCTTGCAAACGCTAGCTAAAGAATCCTAAACCTCAACTTCAAAAAAATGGAACCTATATTACAAGAAAACAAAAACCGCTTTGTTATTTTTCCAATTGTTCATTATGATATTTGGGAGTTTTACAAAAAGGCAGAAGCCAGCTTTTGGACGGCGGAAGAAGTAGACCTCTCTTCTGATCTTGACGATTGGAAAAACAAGCTCAACCCAGATGAACGCTATTTTATCTCTCATGTCTTGGCTTTTTTTGCAGCTAGTGATGGGATTGTCAATGAAAACCTAGCAATTAATTTTATACAGGAAGTACAATACGCAGAGGCGCGTTGTTTTTATGGTTTTCAAATCATGATTGAGAATATCCACTCCGAAATGTACTCTCTTCTCATCGATACGTACATTAAAGACACAAAAGAAAAAGATCATCTTTTGCGTGCCATTGACACGATTGACTGCGTCCAGAAAAAAGCGAATTGGGCACTGAAATGGATTGAGAGCGACAGTTTTGCAGAACGTCTCATCGCCTTTGCTGCCGTAGAAGGTATCTTTTTTTCGGGGAGTTTTTGTTCTATTTTTTGGTTAAAAAAAAGAGGACTAATGCCTGGGCTTACCTTTTCCAATGAGCTCATCAGTCGGGATGAAGGACTGCATTGTGATTTTGCTTGTTTGCTATATGTCAAACACCTGCAACACCAGTTATCGGAAAAAACCGTTCACACCATCATCCGAGATGCAGTAACGATTGAAAAAGAATTTGTTACTGAGGCACTCCCCGTTCGCCTTATCGGTATGAATGCGGATCTCATGTGCCAATATATCGAATTTGTTGCGGATCGCCTCCTAGTTACGCTAGGGTATTCCAAATTGTGGCACGCTTCGAATCCCTTTGATTTTATGGAGTTGATTTCCCTACAAGGCAAAACCAACTTCTTTGAACGTCGTGTTGGCGAATACCAGAAATCGGGAGTTGTTCAACACGATACGCAGACTACCTTTTCCCTAAATGAGGATTTTTAATATCGCTAACACAAAAACAACAACACCCTATCTTATGTATGTAATTAAAAGAAATGGCAAAAAAGAAGCGGTTCATTTTGACAAGATTACCGCTCGTTTACACAAACTAATCTACGGTTTAGCAATCACAGAAAATGACATCATCGAAATTTGCAAAAAAGTAATCCAAGGCATTTACGATCAGGTTACGACAACTACACTGGATAACCTAGCTGCAGAAACAGTTGCTGCTTATACCACAACACATCCGGATTTTGCAATCCTCGCTGCTCGAATTTCTGTGAGTAACTTGCATAAAAACACCCTAAAATCCTTTTCAGAAACAGCAAAATTACTCTACCACTATATCGATCCGATTACCCAAACTCCAGCTCCTTTGTTGGACAAAGAAATTTATGATATTATTCAACAACACGCAGATCGACTCAACAGCAGTATTATTTATGAGCGCGATTATACGTTTGATTATTTCGGATTTAAAACACTCGAAAAATCTTATCTTTTGCGAATCAACAAGACTATTGTGGAACGCCCGCAACACCTCTTCATGCGCGTGGCGATTGGAATCCACAAAACAGATATAGAGGCTGCACTTGAAACTTACAATTTGATGAGTAACAAATGGTTTATTCACGCTACTCCAACCTTGTTTAATGCAGGAACTCCCAAACCGCAAATGTCTTCTTGCTTTTTACTTGCAATGAAAGAAGATAGCATTCACGGTATTTACGACACGCTCAAAAATTGTGCGCTCATCTCCCAAGCTGCTGGAGGGATTGGTCTGAGTATTCACAATGTACGCGCCACAGGCAGTTATATCAAAGGAACGGGAGGAGTGTCTAATGGCATCTTACCTATGCTCAAAGTATTCAATGAAACAGCCCGCTACGTTGATCAAGGTGGAGGGAAGAGAAAAGGTGCCCTTGCCATTTATTTAGAACCTTGGCACGCGGATATTTTTGATTTTCTGGATATCCGCAAAAACCACGGCAAAGAAGAAATGCGCGCTAGAGATTTATTTCCAGCCTTGTGGATTCCCGATATCTTTATGCAACGCGTAGAAGAAGATGGCGTATGGTCTTTATTTGATCCTAATGAAGTACAAGGACTTTGTGATCTGTATGGTTCGGCCTTTACCACACAATATACAGCCTATGAACAAGAGGGAAAAGCCCGTCAAACCATACAAGCCCGTATCCTATGGCAGGCGATTTTAGAAACGCAGATCGAAACAGGCACCCCATTCATGTGCTATAAAGACGCCGTAAACGAAAAATCCAACCAAAAAAACATCGGCACAATTCGCAGTTCAAATTTGTGTACTGAGATTATGGAATACACAGACAGCAGCGAAATAGCGGTTTGCAATTTAGCTTCTATCGCCTTACCACGCTATGTCGAAGAAGGACAGTTTGACTTTCAAAAATTAGTCGAAGTCACCCAAATTATTACCCGAAACCTCAACAAAATTATTGACCACAATTATTATCCCTTAGCTGAAACCGCTAACTCTAACCGACGCCATCGTCCCATCGGAATAGGTGTACAGGGATTGGCTGATGTATTTATGTTGCTGCGTATGCCCTTTGATAGTGAAGAAGCTCAAGCGTTAAATCGCGCTATTTTTGAAACGATTTACTATGCTGCCCTCGAAGCTTCCATGCAACTAGCAAAAGAACAAGGCGCATATGAAACCTTTGTAGGCTCCCCCCTATCCGAAGGAATCTTTCAATTTGATTTATGGCAAACAACCCCCTCAGATCGTTGGGATTGGACCGTTTTAAAGGCTAACATCTTGAAATACGGAGTACGCAACTCCCTTTTACTCGCCCCTATGCCGACAGCTTCTACTTCTCAAATTTTGGGAAATAACGAATGCTTTGAGCCGTATACGAGTAATATTTACAACCGACGCGTACTCTCTGGGGAGTTTGTGGTGGTAAACAAACATCTATTGCAAGATTTGATTGACTTAAACTTGTGGAATCCCTCTTTGAAAAACCAACTAATTGCTGCCAATGGGTCCGTGCAACAACTAAATGAAATTCCACAGGAATTAAAAGACTTGTACAAAACTGCTTGGGAAATCAAACAGAAAACGCTACTTGACATGGCAGCAGATCGCGGTGCTTTTATTTGTCAATCGCAATCACTCAACCTCTTTATGGCAGAACCAACAGCTAGTAAACTTACCTCAATGCATTTCTATGCCTGGAAAAAAGGACTGAAAACGGGGATGTATTATTTGCGAACTAGACCCGCTGTTGATGCGATTAAATTTACCGTTGACACCACGTTACCCCCAAATCCAACAACAGTGATGAGCTGCAACCTAGATGATCCCGAATGCCTATCATGTGGTAGTTGAGGCTAAACGCACAAAGTGATGTTGTTTTAAACATACGCTTCTAGAGCTTCCTTATTGCAAATCAGTTCGCATAAAAAATCATGTACCAAAGAAAAAAAATTTCCTTTGGTACAGTTTATGTGGGGTAATTTACACGAATCTATCAAAATTAAGTACCTTTACTTTTTTATTTATTTGATCAAAATAATCTCGAAATGCAAAAAAAACAAGAAAAGCCTATTTCACTAACACAATCACTAATTCCTGTCGTATTACTCGTTGTTTTATTGGCTATTAACGTTTTTGTATTTCGGGATGATGCCTTATCGGGAACGAACCAATTTATTTTACTGTTGGGGGGGGCTATTGCTATTACAGTCGGGTTATTCAACCGCGTATCGTATGACAAGATACTAGAACAAATTGTAAACAATGTCCGAGATACTTCCAATGCGATCTTTATTTTATTGCTCGTTGGAGCTTTATCGGGTACTTGGTTATTGAGTGGTATTATTCCCAGTATGATTTACTATGGATTAGAAATTTTACATCCTGCTATATACCTACCCGCTTGTTTGATTATTACCTCGATTATCTCCATTGCAACAGGAAGCTCTTGGACTACCTCTGCTACTGTAGGTATTGCGTTAGTGGGCATTGGAAATGCGCTGGGTATGCCTTTGGGAGTTATTGGTGGAGCCGTAATTTCCGGCGCTTATTTTGGAGATAAGCTATCCCCTCTATCAGATACAACAAACTTAGCTCCTGTCATGGCGGGAACAGATTTGTTTACTCATATCCGTTACATGCTATTTACCACTGTACCTACCTATGTCGTAACCCTCATTCTATTTGTTATTTTAGGGTTTATCTACAGTGCAGATGGTCAGGTTGATACTGCAGAGACCTTACAGGCTATTAGCCACACATTTCACATCACTCCCCTTCTATTTATTGTACCTATTTGCGTGATTGTACTCATTGTCAAAAAAGTACAACCTATTGCAGCGCTCCTAATCGGTACCTTATTAGGTGGGGTATTTGCCCTTATTTTCCAACCCAACATTGTCGTTGACGTAGCGGGCGGAGAGGAGTTCAATTTCTATAATGCATATAAAGGAATTATGCTAGCCCTAACTACAGATATTCGCATTCTTTCCCCCTTAGAAAGTCTTAATGGCTTATTTGAAGCTGGAGGAATGGCAAGTATGCTCAACACCGTTTGGCTTATCTTATGTGCCATGTTTTTCGGAGGTGCAATGGAAGCTATCGGTGCTCTACAAAAAATATCCATGTCGCTCTTAGCCATCGCCAACAACTTATTTGGCCTATTTGCCAGTACTGTTGCAAGCTGTTTGGCTATTAATATCATGACGTCAGATCAATATCTATCTATTGTAGTACCCGGAAAAATGTTTGCTGATGCCTACAAGCAAAAGGGCCTTGCTCCTGAAAATTTAAGTCGAACACTTGAAGATTCTGGAACGGTTACCTCAGTATTAATTCCGTGGAATACCTGCGGTGCCTATCATGCCGGTGTTTTGGGAATTCCCACCTTAACCTACTTGCCTTACGCCTTCTTTAACTATCTGAGCCCCTTCGTTACCTTGTTGTATGCTGCCTTTGATTATAAAATAAGGCGAATTATTAAAGGTGAACGGTGAACAGTTGAATTCTCTGCAAAGAACAAACCTCACAAAGAACAAACCTTACAAAGAACAAACCTCACAAAGAACAAACCTCACAAAGAACAAACC